>JBEVDC010000026.1:0-4504 GCA_040514195.1 Candidatus Limnocylindrales bacterium
GCCGCGGTCGAAGCCTACGCCGATGCGGCGCTCCTGGCGGCCCGGGCCGGACGCGCGAGCGCAGCCGCCACGCGCGCCACGTCCATCGCCACCGAGATCGGCTACCACCACCTTCTCGGGCCGCTGCCGGAGACCCGGTGGCTCGACCCACGCCCTACCATGGCCGAATGACCTGCCGCACCTGCGGCCGGGCGCTCGAACCCGGCAGCCGCTTCTGCCCTGCATGCGGCACGCCGACGGATGGAGCGTGTACGTCGTGTGGCGCATCGCTGCCCGACGGAGCGCGTTTCTGTCCCGCCTGTGGCCAGCCGACAGCCGGCAGCGAGCCCACCGACTCCGTGCCGCCGACCGACAAGGCGATGCGCGAACGGAAGATCGCGAGCATGGTCTTCGCCGACCTCGTCGGCTACACGAGCCTCAACGAGGCCGCGGATCCGGAGCTCGTGCAGGCCCTCGTGACACGGGCGTTCGACCGCCTGAGCACGGAGGTCGCGCGCTACGAGGGCACGGTCGAGAAGTTCGCCGGTGACGCGATGCTCGCCGTCTTCGGCGTGCCGGTGACCCACGAGGACGACGCAGAACGGGCCGTCCGGTCTGCGCTCGAGATGCAGGCCGCCATGGGCGAGCTCGCTGCCGAGCTCCACGCGGAGGGTCGTCCGGAGCTGAGCCTGCGAATCGGCGTCGAAACCGGCGAAGTGCTCGTCGACCTTGCTCGAGCGAGCGGTGAGCGCGACCGGATCGTCACCGGTGACCCGGTCAACACGGCATCGCGCCTCCAGGGCGTGGCGAGGCCGGGGACCATCGTCGTCGGGCCGTTCACGTACGCAGCGACCCGGGACGTCGTCGAGTACGAGGAGCTGCCGCCGGCCAGCCTGAAGGGAAAGGCCCTGCCGGTGGCGGCCTGGCGGGCGGTCGCCGTCAAGGCGCGTCGTGGCGGGCTCCGGGCCACGCTCGGCATCGAGGCGCCGCTCATCGGCCGCGATGAGGAGATCGCGCTGCTCAAGGAGACCGTTCGGCGCACCGTCGTCGAGGGCCGACCGCACCTGGTGACCGTCGTCGGCAGCGCCGGCGTCGGCAAGTCGCGGCTGACCTGGGAACTGGAGAAATACCTGGACGGGCTGCCGGACGTCTACCACTGGCGCAAGGGCCGCTGCCTGGCCTACGCCCAGGCTTCGTATTCGGCACTGGCCGATGCGGTCAAGCAGGACGCCCGCATCCTCGACGACGACAGCCCGGACACGGCGGTCGCCAAGATCGAGCTCCGGCTCGGGGAGCTGGGCACCGACGACCCTGAGCTCCTCGTCGCCCTACGCGCTCTGCTCGCGCTGGGCGCCGTCGGCGATCAGGCGCGGGAGGGCCTCTTCGAGGCCTGGCGTCGGTACCTCGAGGCCATCGCCGCCGCCAATCCGCTGGTCCTCGTCCTGGAAGACATCCACTGGGCCGATGACGGCCTCCTCGACGCCATCGAGTTCCTGGCCCGCTGGACGGAGGGCCGGCTCATGCTCCTGTGCCTCGCCCGGCACGAGCTACTCGAGCGCCGGCCGACCTGGGGCGGCGGCATCCCAAACGCGACCACGATCGTCCTCGAGCCGCTCGACGCCGCCAAAAGTCTCGAGCTCGTCGAGGGCCTCCTGCCGGGCGGGCTGCCGGCGTCGCTGTGCGACCGTGTCGTGGCTCTGGCCGAGGGCAATCCGCTTTTCACCGAGGAGCTCGTCCGGATGTTCGTGGACCGGGGCGTCCTGCGCTACGCCGACGGCGCATGGGAGCTCGCGCGTCCGATCGAGGAGGTCGAAGTGCCGGGCACGGTCCAGGCGGTCCTCTCGGCCAGGCTAGACACCCTGCCGCCGGGCGAGAAGCGGCTGGCCCAGGACGCGGCGGTCGTCGGCCGGATCTTTTGGGACGCCATCGTCGCCCACCTCGCGCGCCAGCCGACGCACGTGGCCGACGAAGTGCTGCGCAGCCTGCGGGTCAAGGAACTGGTCGTGCCCCGACAGCCGTCGACCCTGGCGGGGGCGGCGGAGTTCGGCTTCCGGCACGTGCTCATCCGTGACGTCGCCTACGACTCCCTGCCGAAGCGAGATCGAGCCGTCAAGCACCTGGCCGTCGTCGACTGGGCCGAGCGCGAGCTCGCCGATCGGCGGGAGGAGTTCGCCGAGCTGCTCGCGTCGCACCAGCTTGCGGCACTTCGCTACGAGGAGGAGTTCGATACCGGTGGTCCGCGCCTCGACGCCGTCCGTCGGCGGACCTTCGAGCTCGCTCTGGTTGCCGGACGGCGCGCGGCGAGCCTCAGCGCCAGGGACCGTGTCGCGGCCTGGATGCGCGTCGCCTGGGAGCTCGGCAGGCGCCTCGGGCTGCCGGTGCGGGAGCAGGCCGCTCTGGCGATCGAGTACGTCGAGACGTCGAGCGCTGGCGAGGACATGGAGAGGCTGCGCGACGCCAGCGTCGCGGGGCTCGAGGCGATGCTGACGATCGAAGAACCGACGGCCGACGACGAGCAGCTCATCGCCCAGCTCCGGGTCGATACGGGCTCCGGCTGGTTCTTCGCCGGACAGGCGGAGACGGCCCGCTCGTTCTTCGAAGCCGGCATCGCCGCGCTCGAGGGAGGACCGCCGACGCGAGGACGCGCCCGGCTCCTTGCGGCCCTTGGCTGGCTGAGCTGGCGAGTCGGGCCAGTCGATTCAGCGCCGGTCATCCTGGAGCGCGCATTGGCCGAGGCGCAGGCGATCGGCGACGCGGCCATCGAGCGGCTGGCGATGCACGACCTGGGCATCGCTGAGTCGATGACCGGTCGCCGCCAAGACGGTCTACGGCGCGTCCGCGAGAGCCGCGAGCTCGCCCGCGACGCCGGCGACATCAACCTGTTCCTGCGTGCTACGAACAACCTCGCCTCGACGAGCATGGGCAACGGCGATCCCTGGCCGGAGATCCTGTCCGTGATCGAGGAGGGCCTGGGCATCGCTCGCCGCTCGGTCGAGCACGGCTTCATCTCGTGGCTGGCGGGCACCAAGTCCGACCTGCTCACGCTCTTGGGCCGCATGGACGAGGCCCTGACGACGATCGAGGAGGGCATCGCCGCGGCAGAGGCGATCTCGGTCCAGGACAGCCTCGCGGGGCGCCTCGGCGGTCGAGGCTTCGTTCGTTGGACGATGGGCGATCGCGAGGGCGCAGTCGAGGACTGGGCTCGGGCCCGTGCCCTGGTCCCGGAGGTCGAGCCACAGGCGGTCATGTACGTCGCCGTGGAAGAGGCCCTGCCGCGCTGGGATGCGGATCCGGAGGGTGCGGTAGCCGTCATGGTCGAGGCGGCGGCGGATCCATCGTCCACCGCCTCAGCGGCCGAGGGCGCCCTTTGGCTCGCCCGCATGGCGCTGCGCACCAGGGACCGACAGGCCCTCGAGGTCGCCAGGTCGCTCGTAGACGTCGGCATCGAGGGTGCGACCGGCGAAAGCCTGCGCCGCGTCCGAGATCATGTGCACGCCCTGGCCGTCGACCCGCCCGACCTCGATGGCTTGATCTCAGCCGCCGAAGGGCTCGAGGCATTGGGCTATCTTGGCCTGGCCGTCGATACCTGGGCGGATGCGGCACTCATCGCGGCCCGGGTGGGGGCAGACGCCACCCCGCACCAGGAGCATGCGGCCGAGCTCTACGCAACCTGTCACATGGTGCCCGCGCTTGGCCCGCTGCCCGAGACCCGCTGGATCGCCGGCGTCGGCTCTTCGTCTGCCGTTGGCTGACCCTTGCGGCTGATCGACTCGCACGGCCATCTCCAGGCCGAGGCCTTCACTGACGACGCAGACGAGGTCATCGCGGCCGCGCAGCTGGCCGGCGTGGAGCGGATCCTGGCGCCGGGCTGGGACCCGGCCTCGAGTACGGCGTCCATCGCGCTCGCCAGTCGTCACGACATCGTCGATGCCTCGGTCGGCGTCCATCCCCACGCCGCGGCAGAGGTCGACGACGAGGCATGGGCCGCAGTCGCGTCCTTGGCCGCCGACCCCGCCGTGGTCGCCGTGGGTGAGACGGGGCTCGACTACGATCGCGGCTTCTCGCCCCGGCCGGCGCAGCTCGCCAACCTCCGACGCAACCTTCACCTCGCCCTCGAGACCGGCAAGCCGGCCATCCTGCACTGCCGATCACGAGCCGGTGAGCGCGACGCCCAGGATGAGCTGATCGCCGAGCTGCGCGCGGCGGGCGTCGGCGGGTCCGCGTGGCAGGCCGCCTTCGGCGACCGCCCGCCGGCCATCCTGCACTCGTTCTCGGGTCCGGTCGACTACGCGGAAGCCGCCCTCGAGATGGGCCTCGCGATCAGCTTCAGCGGCCTTGCCTTCCGCGCAGGGGAGGAGGCCAGCTCGGTCGTCGCCCATCTCGGGCCCGACGATCGTGTCCTGGTCGAAACCGACTCACCGTACCTTTCGCCGCCTGGCGCACCGCGGCGGCGGAACGAGCCGCTCTGGGTCGAGGTCACCGCGCGCTGGCTGGCGACGTGGCGCAAGGTCACCCCGGACGCGCT
>JBEVDC010000041.1:0-9885 GCA_040514195.1 Candidatus Limnocylindrales bacterium
GCCGATGGAGGACGAGATCGAGATCCGCCAGGGCCAGCGTCACACGGTCCAGAAGAAGGTCTATCCCGGATACGTGCTGGTCGAGATGATCCTGGACCCGGACAGCTGGTTCGTCGTCCGCAACACGCCGGGCGTGACCAGCTTTGTCGGCGGCGCCAACATCCCCGGCGTTCGCAATGAGCCCATCCCGCTCGACGAGACAGAGGTCAAGCAGATCCTCCGCCAGATGGGTGTCGAGGCGCCGAAGTTCCGGGTCGCCTTCACGAAGGGCCAGAGCGTGCGCGTCACGGACGGTCCGTTCGCCGAGTTCATCGGCACCGTCGACGAGGTCAACCCCGAGCGCAACAAGGTCAAGGTGCTCGTCAGCATCTTTGGCCGCGAGACGCCGGTCGAGCTCGACTTCCTGCAAGTCGAAAAGCTCTAGGGCAGGAAGAGGACACCCACCCCGTGGCCAAGAAGATCCGCAACATCCTGACCATCCAGCTACCGGCCGGCAGGGCGACGCCCGCGCCGCCCGTCGGCACCGTGCTCGGCCCGACCGGCATCAACATCGTGGAGTTCTGCAAGACCTACAACGAGCGGACAGCCGCGCAGACCGGCCAGATCATCCCCGCCCAGCTGACCATCTTCGAGGACCGCAGCTTCACCTTCATCCTCAAGACCCCGCCCGCGGCCGACCTTCTGCGCAAGGCGGCGGGCGTCGAGAAGGGATCGTCGACCGCAGGTCGCGAGACCGTCGGCCGGGTGACCCCCGACCAGGTCCGTGAGATCGCCCAGATCAAGATGGCCGACCTCAATGCCGCCGACCTCGAGGCGGCCTCGCGCATCATCGAGGGCACGGCCCGCTCGATGGGCATCGAGGTCGTCGCCTAGGCCGGCGCAGCAGCTCGGTGCGTGCGACCCGGCGTCGCGCATCGTGAAACCGGCCCTTGGCCGGACCGGGGCGTTCACCCCGCGCCGAAGAGGGGAGGCCGGCCGTGCCGGCCGCCAGCAGGAGACCCAACCGATGCCGAGACACGGCAAGACCTACAACGAAGCAGCCCAGCTCGTCGACCGCGATCGCCTCTACGAGCCGGCCGAGGCAGCCGACCTCCTCAAGCAGACCAGCCGCGTCGCCTTCGACGCCACGCTCGAGGCGCACATCCGCCTGGGCGTCGATCCGCGTCACGCCGACCAGATGGTCCGCGGCACGGTCATCCTGCCGCACGGCACCGGCAAGATCGTCCGCGTCATCGTCTTCGCCCAGGGCGAAAAGGCCCAGGAGGCGCTGCGGGGTGGTGCCGAAGAGGTCGGTGGTGAAGACCTGGTCAAGAAGGTCGAGGCCGGGTGGCTCGACTTCGACATCGCCCTCGCGACACCCGACACGATGGGCATGGTCGGCCGGCTGGGCAAGGTCCTCGGTCGCCGCGGCCTGATGCCGAACCCCAAGTCGGGCACCATCACCTTCGACATCGAGCGCGCAATGCGCGAGGTCAAGGGTGGCCGCGTCGAGTTCAAGGTCGACAAAGGTGGCATCATCCACGTCCCGTTCGGCAAGGTCAGCTTCGAGGCGCCACAGATCGTGGACAACCTCGCCGCCCTGGTCGATGCCGTGAGCCGCGCTCGCCCCAGCGCCACCAAGGGGCAGTATTTCAAGAGCCTGACGGTGACCTCGACGATGGGCCCGGGCATCCGAGTGGATGTCCCCGCCATCCTCGCCAAGGCCGCCTGAAGCGGGCCGGCCACGGCCGGCCCACGGCGCAGCGGAGACGCTCCGCCAAGATCAAGAGATCGTTCCGCCAAAGACAGCATGCGTCCCGGGAGGGACTTGATTCGCCGGCTCGGCCCATCCGCACGATGGGACGTGACGACGGGCACGCCGAGGCAGGATCGGACGTCACGGGCCTTCCGTGGTGCTGGGGCACCAGTGTGCTGCAGCCGCAGCCGTCCGGCGTCCCTGTGCGGAACATCGACACAGGGGCGCCCGGCTTGCCAGGCGCCACCACGAAAGGAGGTCCCATGCCCACGGATGCCAAACGCGCGACCGTGGCGGCATTGGCCGAGATCCTCGCCGCCAGCCCGTCGTCCATCGTAGCCGACTACCGCGGCCTGACCGTCACGGAGATCGGCGCTGTCCGCCGCTCGCTGCGCGAGCAGGGGATCCGCTACCACGTCGTCAAGAATCGGCTGGCCCGGATCGCCGCCGATCAGGCCGGCGTGGCCGAGCTGTCGCCGCTCTTCGATGGCCCGTCCGCCATCGCGGTCGGCATCGACGACGAATCGCAGCTCGCCAAGGCTTTCCTCGACGCCATCCGCCCCTACAAGGTGGTGGTCGTGCGAGGAGGCGTCATCCGGGGCCGGCGCATCGATGCCGGTGACGTGACCCGGCTCGCCTCGCTCCCCAGCCGCGAGGTCCTCCTCGCCCAGCTGGCGGGCGCCATCGCGAGCCCCATCAGTACCCTCGGCGGGCTGCTTTCCGCGCCCATCCGCAACCTCGGCGGTGGCCTCGCGCGGCTCGCCGAGCAGAAGGGCGACGCGGCCAGCGCCTAGCCCCAGACCGACCAGACCTACCGACCATACCGGCCGACCGCGGGGCGATCCGCACCAGACCACAAGGAGACCGACACGATGGCGACTCTGACCCAGGACCAGATCCTCGAGGCGATCGACGGCATGACCGTCCTCGAGCTGTCCGCGTTCATCAAGAAGTTCGAAGAGCGCTACGGCGTGACCGCCGCCGCCCCGGTGGCGGCCGCCGCTGCCGCACCTGCCGCCAGTGGCGCCGCCCCGGCCGCCGCGGCCGAGGAGCAGACCGAGTTCACGGCCATCCTGGCCGAGATCGGGCCCAACAAGATCCCGGTCATCAAGGTCGTGCGCGAGCTGACCGGCCTCGGCCTCAAGGAGGCCAAGGACCTCGTCGACGCTTCGCCCAAGCCGGTCAAGGAGGGCGTCGCCCGGGACGAGGCGGAGAAGATCAAGGCCGCCCTCGAGGAGCAGGGCGCCAAGGTCGAGATCTCCTAGTCGGGCCAGGTCGGGTCGCGTCACGGCGCGACCCGACGACCCCGCCGCGGTCGGCACCGGGCCGCCCCGGAGCCGTCGGTCCGGGGTCGTCCGCGACGGCCAAGGGTATTTGACAGCGCAAGGACTTGTGGTATCCTACTCGTTCTGTGAGCGCGGCCCCTCCCTCTTCTCCCTCCGCTAAGGAGCGGTTCATGCTGTCTGCCTCCGACTCCCCCGTCCGGGCGTCGCTCGCCCCCGAGCGCAAGCGATATGCCCGCATCCCCGAAGTCCATCCCATCCCCGACCTGATCGAACTGCAGCTGGATTCGTTCCACTGGTTCATCGACCAGGGCCTGCGGGAGCTCTTCGAGGAGATCAGTCCCATCCAGGACTTCACGGGCCGGGTCATGGAGCTGCGTTTCGGCAAGCACGAGTTCGGCGAGCCGAAGTACACCGAGCTCGAGTGCGCCTCGCGCGACCTGACCTTCGCCAAGCCGCTCTACGTTGACGTCGAGCTGCACATCAAGGAGACGGGCGACATCCAGGGTCAGCGGGTCTACATGGGCGACTTCCCGACCATGACCGACCAGGGCACCTTCATCATCAACGGCGCCGAGCGGGTCGTGGTCAGCCAGCTCGTCCGCTCCCCGGGCGTCTACTACACGGCGACCGAGGACACGGCCACCGGCCGGAAGCTCTACAGCGCCAAGGTCATCCCCAACCGAGGCGCCTGGCTGGAGTTCGAGACGACGGCCAAGCAGAATGTCCTCCAGCTCTGGGTCAAGGTCGATCGGAAGCGCAAGCTCGAAGCGACCAAGCTCCTGCGCGCTGTCGGCTACGAGGCCAACGAGGCGATGCTCGAGCTCTTCCGCCGCGTCGACGTCGGGGAGCCCGGCCAGATCGCGGCGACCCTCGAGAAGGACAGCACGACGACGCGCACCGAAGCGCTCATCGAGGTCTACAAGAAGCTGCGACCCGGCGACCCCCCGACCGGCGACAACGCCGAGAAGCTGGTCGAGAGCCTGTTCTTCAACTTCCGTCGCTACGACCTCGGTCGGGTCGGGCGCTACAAGGTCAACAAGAAGCTCGACGCCGTCGCCGCCCGGATGGGCATCGAGCTGCCGCGCACGGAGCGGACCATCACCCGTGAGGACATCGCGGCCATCGTCGGCCACCTCATCGAGCTCAACAACGAGCTCGGCCAGGCCGACGACATCGACCACCTTGGCAACCGCCGCATCCGCGCCAACGGCGAGCTCATCCAGAACGCCTTCCGCATCGGCCTCCTGCGCATGGAGCGCGTGGTCAAGGAGCGCATGACCATCCAGGAGATCGAGAAGGCCACGCCCAACGCGCTCATCAACATCCGGCCCGTGGTGGCGGCCATGAAGGAGTTCTTCGGCGGCAGCCAGCTCAGCCAGTTCATGGACCAGACCAACCCGTTGGCCGAGCTGACCAGCAAGCGTCGGCTGTCGGCGCTCGGCCCTGGCGGCCTGTCGCGCGAGCGCGCCGGCTTCGACGTCCGCGACGTGCACCACAGCCACTACGGCCGCATCTGCCCGATCGAGACGCCCGAGGGTCCCAACATCGGCCTCATCGGCTCGCTCGCCACCTACGGCCGGATCAACGAGTACGGTTTCATCGAGACGCCCTACCGCAAGGTCAAGCGCGCCGTGGCCTGGGATGACGCGGGCGCGGACCAGGAGCTGGCCGAGGCCGACATCGTGGCCAAGGGCGGAACGGTCGTCGTCAAGAAAGGTGCGCCCATCGGCAAGGAGGGCGTGGCCGAGCTGAAGAAGCAGAAGGCGACCGCCCATCCGATCCGGCCGCGTGTGACCGACGAGATCGTCTACCTCGATGCCTCCGACGAAGAGGAGCGCTACGTGGCGCAGGCCAACGCGCAGCTCGACGACGGCGGCCACTTCGTGGCCGAGCGCGTGCCGGCGCGCCACCTCGACCAGTTCCCCGAGGCGCGTCCGACCCAGATCGAGTTCATGGACGTCAGCCCCAAGCAGGTCGTGTCGGTAGCCACCGCGCTCATCCCCTTCCTCGAGCACGACGACGCCAACCGTGCCCTGATGGGCTCCAACATGCAGCGCCAGGCGGTGCCGCTCCTCGAGCCCGAGGCGCCCATCGTCGGCACCGGCATGGAGTCGCGGGCAGCCCGCGACTCGGGCCAGGTCGTCATCGCCCGTCGCTCGGGGCTGGTCGTCAACGTGACCGCCGATCGCATCGCCGTCGAGACCGACAAGGGCGAGCTCGACGAATACCGCCTTGAGAAGTTCGTCCGTTCCAACCAGGGCACGTGCATCAACCAGCGGCCCATCGTCGACGTCGGGACCCGGGTCTCGGCCGGCGACCCGCTGGCCGATAGCAGCTCCACCGACTTCGGCGAGCTGGCCCTCGGGCGCAACATCCTGGTCGCCTTCATGAGCTGGGAAGGCGGCAACTACGAGGACGCCATCGTCATCAGCGATCGCCTCGTGCGTGAGGACCTCTTCACCAGCATCCATATCGAGAAGCACGAGGTCGAGTCGCGCGACACCAAGCTCGGGCCGGAGGAGATCACCCGCGACATCCCCAACGTGGGCGAGGAGTCGCTCAAGGACCTCGACGAGGACGGCATCGTCTACATCGGCGCCGAAGTCCAGCCAGGCGACATCCTGGTCGGCAAGATCACGCCCAAGGGCGAGACCGAGCTGACGGCGGAAGAGCGCCTCCTGCGAGCGATCTTCGGTGAGAAGGCCCGCGAGGTGAAGGACTCGAGCCTGCGCCTGCCCCACGGCGAACGCGGCAAGGTCGTCGACGTGCGTGTCTTCAGCCGGGAAGCCGGCGACGAGCTGCTGCCCGGCGTCAATCGGCTCATCCGGGTCAGCGTCGCCGCCAAGCGCAAGATCTCGGTCGGCGACAAGATGGCCGGTCGCCACGGCAACAAGGGTGTGGTGGCCAAGATCCTGCCCCAGGAGGACATGCCCTTCCTGCCCGACGGCACGCCCGTCGACATCATCCTCAACCCGCTCGGCGTGCCCAGCCGCATGAACATCGGCCAGATCCTCGAGACCCACCTTGGCTGGGCACTGCACGAGCAGAGCCGCCTGACCGGCATCCCGGTCAAGGCCGCCACGGCCGTCTTCGACGGCGCGACCGAGACCCAGATCCGCCAGGAGCTGGCCACCGCCGGCCTGCCGGAGACGGGCAAGACGGAGCTGCGCGACGGTCGCACGGGCCAACCCTTCGACCACGAGATCACGGTCGGCTTCATCTACATGCTCAAGCTCCACCACCTGGTCGAGGACAAGATCCACGCCCGCTCGACCGGACCGTACAGCCTCATCACCCAGCAGCCACTCGGCGGCAAGGCCCAGTTCGGCGGCCAGCGCTTCGGCGAGATGGAGGTCTGGGCGCTGGAAGCCTACGGCGCGGCCAACATCTTGCAGGAGCTCCTGACCGTCAAGTCGGACGACGTCATGGGCCGCGTGCAGACCTACGAGGCCATCGTCAAGGGCGAGGAGATCCAGCCGCCCGGCGTGCCGGAGTCCTTCAAGGTCCTCATCAAGGAGCTCCAGAGCCTCGGGCTCAACGTGGAGATCCTGAACGACAACGAAGAAGAGATCCACTTCGCCGAGGACGTCTCGGCCTACCCGCTCCCCGACCTCGGCGGCATCAACCTCGCCGGGTTCGAGGACTGATCACGAACCAGCCAACCGCGACGGCCGTCACCGGCCGGGACCGCCGTCGCCAGCCCATCGGTCGCGCCGCTGACGCTCGCAGCGTGGCGAAGGAGAACGATGCTCGAGGTCAATAACTTCAACGCCATCCGCATCTCGCTGGCCTCGCCGGAGCAGATCCGCGACTGGTCCAAGGGCGAGGTCACCAAGCCCGAGACGATCAACTACCGGACGCTCAAGCCCGAGAAGGACGGCCTCTTCGACGAGCGCATCTTCGGCCCCACCCGGGACTGGGAGTGCTACTGCGGCAAGTACAAGCGCATCCGCTACAAGGGCATCATCTGCGACAAGTGCGGCGTCGAGGTCACCCGGGCCAAGGTCCGACGCGAGCGCATGGGCCACATCCAGCTGGCCAGCCCGGTCAGCCACATCTGGTACTTCAAGGGCACGCCCAGCCGCCTCGGCATCCTGCTCGACATCAGCCCGCGCAACCTCGAGCGCATCCTCTACTTCGCGCTCTATATCGTGACCTGGGTCGACGAGGAGGCGCGCAAGCGCGCCCTGTTGCAGCTCGAGGAAGAGGCCGAGGGCCGCGGTGGCCGTGGCGGCCGTGCCCTGAGCGAGCTGGAGGACGAACTCCGGGCCGACCTCAACCGTCGCAAGGACGAGCTGAACGAGGCACACGATACACGCCGGGCCGAGGCCGAGCGCCAGCGCGCCGAGCGGACCGACGAGCTCATCGAGGCCCAGCACCAGGCCGAGTCGGCCATCTCTGCCCTCAAGGGCACGGCCGAGGAACCCATCGTCTTCGCGCCCACCGGCGAGGTCATCGTGGCCGTCGGTGGCAAGGGCGGCAAGGAGGCCAAGACGGCCCTCGGCAAGGCCGCGCGCGAGGAGATCGAGCGCGTCAACACCGAGATCCAGGCCATCGAGGCCGCCGAGGACGAGGCGCTCGCCCTGGCCTTCGAGAACCTCAGCCTGGAGCGCGACGCGGCCGTCGAGGCCGAGCGGGAGCGCCTCAAGGGCGAGGCTGAATCGACGCGCGACGAGATCCGCAAGGCGCGCGAGGAGATCGAGAAGCTCCAGCCGGGCGTGATGCTCATGGAGTCCTCGCTCGACGGCTGGAACTATCGCGAGCTCGACCGCAAGTACGGCTCGGGCGTCCGGGGTGGCACGCGCATCTTCGGCGCCGGCATGGGCGCCGAGGCCATCCGAGAGCTGATCGGTCGGATGGACCTCGAGGAGCTCGGCCAGCGCCTGCACAGCGAGGTCCGCACGACCTCGGGGCTCCGACGCAAGAAGGCCATCAAGCGGCTGCGCCTCATCGAGGCCTTCCGCCGCTCGGGCACGCGGCCCGAGTGGATGATCCTCTCGGTCCTGCCGGTCATCCCGCCCGATCTGCGTCCCATGGTCCAGCTCGACGGCGGGCGCTTCGCGACCTCCGACCTCAACGACCTCTACCGGCGCGTCATCAACCGCAACAACCGGCTCAAGCGACTGCTCGAGCTGGGTGCCCCGGAGATCATCATCCGCAACGAGAAGCGGATGCTCCAGGAGGCGTGCGACGCGCTCATCGACAACGGCCGTCGCGGTCGCGCCATCGCCGGCACCGGCAACCACCGCTTGAAGTCGCTCTCCGACATGCTCAAGGGCAAGCAGGGCCGATTCCGCCAGAACCTGCTCGGCAAGCGCGTCGACTACTCGGGCCGCTCCGTCATCGTCGTGGGTCCGGACCTCAAGCTCCACCAGTGCGGACTGCCCAAGAAGATGGCGCTCGAGCTCTTCAAGCCGTTCGTCATGCGCCAGCTCGTGGACAAGGGCTTCGCCCACAACATCAAGAGCGCCAAGCGCATCGTCGAGCGCGTCCGGCCCGAGGTCTGGGACGTCCTCGAGGAAGTCATCAAGGACCATCCTGTCCTGCTCAACCGCGCCCCGACGCTGCACCGCCTCGGCATCCAGGCCTTCATGCCGGTGCTCGTGGAAGGCTCCGCCATCCAGATCCACCCGCTCGTCTGCACGGCCTTCAACGCTGACTTCGACGGCGACCAGATGGCCGTCCACGTGCCGCTCTCCTCGGCCGGCCAGGACGAGGCGCGCACGATCATGCTCTCGACTGCCAACCTGCTCTCACCCGCCGACGGCAGCCCGGTCGTGGCGCCCACGCAGGACATGGTCCTGGGTTGCTTCTACCTGACTCGTGCCGCTCACGGTCTCCTGGAGCGCCGCGAGCGCGAGCTGCTGGCGGCCGGTCGCGATCCCGACCTGCCCGGCCAGTGGGACTGGGACGGAGCGCCGCGGCCGACGCGCATCTTCCCGGACGAGAACGAGGCCATCCTGGCCTACCGGACCGGCAACATCGAACTCCACCAGCCGATCGAGGCCCAGGTCATGACGCGCGACGAGGCGACCGGCGAGACCATCGAGCGCCGCGTCTTCACGACCGTCGGGCGGATCATCTTCAACGAGATCGTGCCTGAGCGGTTGCGCTTCGTGAACCAGCCGCTGACACGGACCGACCTGCGCAAGCTGATCGCGGACTGCTATCGGCTGCTCGGCCCGGCCGAGACGGCGCACTTCGCGGACGGCATCAAGGCCGTCGGCTTCGAGTTCGCGACGCGGGGCGGCATGACCATCTCGGTCGCCGACATCCATACGCCGGAGGACAAGCCAGCCCGGCTGGCCGCGGCCGACGAGGCCGTGCTGGCCATCGACCGCGACTTCAATCGCGGCCTCATCACGGACGACGAGCGCTACGAGCAGGTCGTCGAGGTCTGGCAGAAGACGACCTCGGAGATCTCCGACGCGATGGTCGCCATGATGAACCCCGACGACAAGGTCATCGACGGCCCCGATCGGGCCGGTGCCCTGTGGATGATGACCAGCTCGGGCGCCCGCGGGAACAAGGGCAACATCGGCCAGCTGGGCGGCATGCGCGGCCTCATGGCCGACCCTTCGGGGCGCATCATCGACGAGCCCGTCCGCAGCAACTTCCGCGAGGGCATGACGGTCCTCGAGTACTTCATCTCGACCCACGGCGCCCGCAAGGGTCTCGCCGACACCGCCCTCAAGACGGCTGACGCCGGCTACCTCACGCGCAAACTGTGCGACGTGGCCATGGACGTCATCGTCGCCGAGGACGATTGCGGCACCCGCGACGGCGTGTGGAAGAAGGCGATCTACGAAGGTGACGACGAAATCGTCGGCCTCAAGGAACGCATCGTCGGCCGCTTCTCGAGCG
>JBEVDC010000065.1:0-26080 GCA_040514195.1 Candidatus Limnocylindrales bacterium
TGCCATCGCCATCACGGGTGACCTGGTCATGAACGGCCCAAGGCCTTCGGAGGTGCTGGCCCGCGTCCGGGCGCTCGATGCCGCCGGCGCCTACGTCGTGCAGGGCAATACGGACGTCGCGGTCGCCGACTTCGACTTCTCGGCGGCCTTCCCGTGGCTCGACGAGGTGCCCGCCGCCCACCGCGCAGTCGCCGAGTGGACCCACGACCAGCTCTCCGACGACGAGCTGGCCTACCTCCGTCGCCTCCCGGCCGAGCGCCGGATCCGAGTGCATGACCTGCTCGTGCTCGTCTGCCACGGATCCCCGGGCAGCCAGACGGAGGGCCTGCCAGCCGATCTGGAGCCCTCGGTCACCATCCAGCGCATCACGCGGACCGACGCCCGGGCCATCGCCTGCGGTCACACCCACGTGGCCGAGGTGCGGGACTTCGGCCGCCGGCTGATCGTCAACCCCGGATCCTGCGGATACGCCTTCGATGGCGATGCGGCTGCCGCCTGGGCGATGCTGGCCATCGACGGTGACGAGCTCGCGGCCGAGCTGATGCGCACCCCATACGACCCCGTTCCGGTCGCCGACGAGGTCAGTGCCCGCGGCCTGCCTGGCGACGTCTACCGCGCGGCCACGATCCGGACGGGCAGGCTCGTGCGATGACGAACGATCGGCGACGCGTGGTCATCACGGGCATGGGCGCGGTGACTCCGCTGGGCAACGACCCGCAGACCTTCTGGTCGCGGCTGCTGGCCGGCGAGTCGGGCGTGCGCACGATCGCGGCCTTCGACCCTTCGCGGGTCACGAGCCAGGTCGCGGGCGAGATCCAGGCCTTCGACCCAGGCGACGTCCTGGACCGCAAGGAGCAGCGGCGCAACGACCGGACGACGCAGCTCGCCCTGGTCGCCACGCGCCAGGCGATGGACCAGGCCGGGTTGCCCGGGCGCCTGGAGGGCACGCTGGCCGAGGAGACCGGTGCCATCATCGGCTCAGGGCTCGGTGGCTCGACCACGCTCTTCGACCAGATCGGCGTCTATGTGGAGCGCGGGCCGGACCGCATGAGTCCCTTCTTCGTGCCCATGGTCATCGCCAACATGGCGGCCGGTCAGGTGGCCATCACGACCGGTGCCCTTGGCCCCTCCTATGCGACCGTCAGCGCCTGCGCGACCGGCGGCCATGCCATCGGCGAGGCGACGGAGACGATCCTGCGTGGCGACGCCGAGATGATGCTCGCAGGCGGAACCGAGGCGCCCGTGGTTGAGGGTCTTGTCGGCGCATTCGCCGCCATGCGCGCGCTGTCGACGCGCAATGACGACCCGACCGGGGCCAGTCGTCCCTTCGACCAGGGTCGGGATGGCTTCGTCATCGCGGAGGGCGCGGCGGTGCTCGTGCTCGAGGAGGCCGTCCATGCCCAGCGGCGCGGCGTCGCCATCCTGGCCGAGGTGTGCGGCTATGGCGCGACCGCCGACGCGTCGCACATCACGCTGCCCGCGCCCGGCGGGATCGGGGCCATCCGGGCCGGCCGACGCGCGCTGGCCAAAGCCGGCATCGACGCGTCGGAGGTCGATCACGTCAGCGCCCACGCCACGAGCACGCCCGAGGGCGACCCGGCCGAACTGGCGGCGTTCCGTGCGTTGCTCGGCGACCACGCGCCGTCGGTCAGCATCACGGCCACGAAGGGCGCCATCGGGCACACGCTCGGCGCCGCCGGTGGCAACGGCGCCGTGGCGACCGTGATGGCCATCCGGGACGGGCGCGTCCCCCCGACGCTCAACCTCGTGGCCCCTGACGAGGCGGTCGGCGATCTCGACTGCACCCCGCTCGTGGCCCGCGAGCGGCCGGTCAGGGTGGCCATCGTCAACGCCTTCGGCTTCGGAGGCCAGAACACGGCCCTCGTCCTGCGGCGCTGGGACGCCTGAGGCACGTGGACGAGCAGCCCACCCCGCTGCCCGAGCAAGCGCCCGACCAGGCGTCCGAGCAGACAGCCGAGGGCGCCGCGCTCGCCGGCGATGTCGGGGCCGATGAAGCGCAGCTCCCGGCGACCGACGAGGCGGCCGAACTGATCGTGCTCATCGACCGCCTGGAAGGCTTCCTGGAGCGCTCAGGGCTGGCCGAGCTCGAGGTCGGATCGGGCGGCATGACCATCGTCTTACGCAGCGCGGCCGCGGTCCGACAGGCGCCGCCGGTCAGCACGCCGGCCGCGCCCGGGTCGATCGCGGACGATGGGCACGCGCCGGCCACGGTCGCGACCGAGTCGGAACCCAGCCACCACGTGGTCGTGGCGCCGCTCACGGGCCTCTATTACACGGCCCCCTCGCCGGACGCGGCACCCTACGTCCGCGTCGGCGCCCAGGTCGTGGTCGGCCAGGTCATCGGCCTCATCGAGGCCATGAAGCTGTACAACGAGATCAAGAGCGATGTCGCCGGGCGGGTGGTCCGGCTGGCGGCCGAGAATGGCAAGCTCGTCAAGGCCAAGCAGGCCCTCATCGAGGTCGAGCCGAGTTGAGCGCAGGGAGGCAGGGTTCGATGCGACCAGCCAGCGTCAGGATCACCGGCTGGGGGATGTATGCGCCGGAACGCGTGCTGACCAATGCCGACCTCGAGCGGCTGGTGGACACCTCGGACGAGTGGATCCGGACGCGGACGGGCATCCGTGAGCGGCGCGTGGCCGCGCCGCACGAATCCACGGCCACGCTGGCGGCGGTGGCCGGCAAGCGGGCCATCGCCGTGGCCGGCCTCGAGCCGGACGACATCGACCTCATCCTGGTGGCCACACTGACCCCCGACTACTGGATGCCTTCGACGGCGGCACTCGTCAAGGAGGCCATCGGCAACCAGACCGCGGCGGCCATGGACGTGATGGCTGCCTGCTCTGGCTTCGTCTACGCCTACGCGACGGCCGACGCCTACATCCGGAGCGGCATGTATCGCAACGTGCTGGTGTGTGGTGCCGAGCTGCTCACGCGCTTCCTCGATTTCACCGATCGGAACACGTGCATCCTGTTCGGCGATGGCGCAGGCGCCGTGGTCCTTTCGGGCTCGGACGAGGAGGGCGGCGGGATGGGCGGCCTGGAGCTGACCACGGATCCCGATGGGGCCTACATGATCTGGCTGCCCTCCGGCGGCTCACGCAGCCCGGCCAGCCCGGAGACGATCCGGCGCGGCGAGCACTTCGTGCGCATGGAGGGCAAGGAGACCTACCGTTTCGCGACCAAGACCCTCGCCACCTCCGCGCTCAAGGCCATCGAGCGGGCGGGCTGGACGCTCGAGGAGATCGACCTCGTCATCCCCCACCAGGCCAACGTCCGGATCATCGAATCGGTGGCCAAAGGCCTCGACATCCCGATGGACAGGATGTTCGTGAACGTCGATCGCTACGGCAACACGTCGGCGGCCTCGGTCGGCATCGCGCTGGCGGAAGCGGTCGACTCGGGGCGCATCAAGGTCGGTGACAGGATCGTGCTCGTCGCCTTCGGGGCTGGTTTCACGTCCGGCGCCGTGGCGCTCGAGTGGACCGCCGACCCCCTGCATGGGCGCCGGGCGGAGGCGGTCGTGCCCGTCGCCAGCGTGCGCGCACCGATCGACTGGGACTCCGTGGACCCGATGCCGCCGCGCCTGATGGCCGCCCTCGAGGCGGGCCCGCCGGTGCCCCTCGACGACGTCGTGCCCGGCGAGCCAGAGCCCGCCCACAAGGAGGTCCCCGCATGATCGACCTCACGGGCAAGAGTGCCGTCGTGACCGGGGGCTCGCGCGGCATCGGTCGTGCCATCGGCCTGCGCCTCGCGCGGCAGGGCGCCGACGTCTGCTTCAGCTACCGCGGTAACGCCCCGGCAGCGGACGAGACGGTCGCAGCCATCGAGGCCCTCGGTCGGCGTGCGCTCGCGGTCCAAGGTGATGCCTCGGACCCGGACGTCGCGGACGCGCTCGTCAAGGCCGCCCTGGAGGCGTTCGGGAAGGTCGACATCCTGGTCAACAACGCGGGCATCACGCGCGACGACCTGATCATGCGCATGAGCGTCGACGATTTCCGGGCCGTGCTCGAGACCAACCTCTTCGGCGCTTTCTACGCCATCAAGGCGGTCACCCGGCCGATGCTCAAGGCGCGCAGCGGTCGCATCGTCAACATCACCAGCGTGTCGGGACAGGCGGGCCAGATGGGCCAGGCCAACTATTCGTCGGCCAAGGCGGGGCTCATCGGGCTGACCAAGGCGACCGCACGCGAGCTGGCCAGCCGCAGCATCACCTGCAACGCTGTGGCGCCGGGATTCGTGCTCACCGAGCTGACCCAGGACCTGGCGGAGCCGCTGCAGGCCGAGATCACGGCACGCACGCCGCTCGGTCGCTTCGGCACGACCGACGAGATCGCCGATGCCGTCGCCTTTCTCGTCTCAGACGAGGCGGCCTTCATCACCGGCCAAGTGCTGGCGGTCGACGGCGGCCTGGTCATGATGTGACCGTGCGTCTCTAGGCTGGAGGGTCGCCATCAGTCGACGAGGCCCAGCACGGCTGAGCCGAGGAGCACCGCGTCGAGCACGATGACGAGGCCGATGCAGATGGCGGCCAGCCCGTTGCGGAGGCGGCCGTTGACGTGGCGCCCGAGCAGCACCCGGTCGTTGACAAGGCGGAACATGAAGAGCAGCACGATCGGCAGCAGGAGGCCCTGCAGATATTGGCTGCCGATGATCAAGCCGATCGGGTCGAGGCCCGGGATGAGCACGACGATGGCGCCGGCGAAGAGCACGAAGGTGTAGAGACCGAAGAAGGCCGGGGCGTCGCGAAAACGCTTGCCGACGCCCGATTCCCAGCCGAACGCCTCGCAGATCACATAGGCCGTGCTCAGCGGCATGATCGTCGCCGCCAGGACGCTGGCCCCGAAGAGGCCGATCGAGAAGAGCAGCGACGAGAGGCCGCCAGCGACGGGACCCAGGGCGGCCGCGGCGTCGGCGGCGCTGGCGATGGTCGTGCCCGTGGCGTAGAGGGTCGTGGCCGTGGCCACGACGATGAAGACGGCCACCACGTTGGTCCAGATCGAGCCGACGACGGCATCGGCCTGCTCGAGGCCGAGCTCCTCCTCATCGATGCCCTTCTCGGCCACCGCCGACTGCAGGTAGAACTGCATGTACGGCGTGATGGTCGTGCCCACGACCGCCACCATCAGCAACAGGAGCGCCGGGTCGAGGTCGCCGAGGTCCGGCGTCACCAGGGCCCGGCCGACCTCGCCCCAGTCGGGACCGGCCAGGAAGGCCGAGGCGATGTAGGCCACGAAGACGAGCATCACGGCCAGGAAGACCTTTTCGACCGTCCGATAGTTCGCGAACAGCACGAGCGCCCAGATGGCGACCGCCACGACGGGCACCGTGACCAGGCTGGGCACGCCCATGATGCTCAGCGCGGCACCCGCGCCGGCGAACTCAGCCACCGTGTTGGCCAGGTTGGCGACCAGCAGGACGGCCATGGCCATCACCGTCCAGCGCACGCCGAAGCGATCGCGGATGAGATCAGACAGCCCCTGGCCGGTGATGACGCCGAGGCGAGCCGCCATCTCCTGGACCACCGCCAGGATGATCATCGTGATGGGGAACAGCCACAGGAGCTGGAGGCCCGTCTCCGCCCCCAGGACGGAGTAGGTCGTGATGCCGCCGGCGTCGTTGCCGGCGATGCCCGCCACGAGCCCGGGGCCCATGACCGCCAGGAAGGCGAGCAGGCCGCGGCGCCGATAGCGCGAGCGAAGCCGCAGGCTGCGATCACCCCACCGTGACCGCAGGCGTGTCCGGAGGCGGACCGTCCGGCGCGATCGCCGGCGCGGAGGCTGCGACGGGCCTCCCGTCACGGCCCGCCGGACCGATTGAAGAGGCGGGGAAGTCGCCGCTTCCAGGCGTTGGGCACCACGGTGTCGATGGCGTCGTCGACCGTCACGATGCCGACGAGCCGACCCTCGGCGTCGACGACCGGCACGGCCAGCAGGTTGTAGTGGGCGACGACTTGTGCCACCTCGTCCTGATCAGCCAGGACCTCGACGGCCGCCGGCTCCTCGATCATGAACTCGCGGATCGGCCGCTCGGGTGGCGAGACGATGAGGTCGCGCAGAGAAAGCACACCGCGCAGGTGCTCGTCGTCATCAACGACGTAGACGTAGTAGATCGTCTCCGCGTCGGGTTCCAGCTCCCGGAGGCGGGCGATCGCCTCGTCAGCCGTGAGCTGCTCGCCCATGGTCACGAACTCGGTGGTCATGATGCCGCCCGCCGAGTCCTCGGGGTAGCCCAGCAGCTCGGTCACCTCCTCGGCCTCCTCCCGGTCCATGAGCGGAAGGATCGTGTCCCGTGCCGCGTCCGAGAGGTCGGCGATGAGGTCGGCCGCATCGTCCGGGCTCATCTCCTCGAGGATGTCCGCGGCGCGCTCGGGCTCCAGGTCCTCGAGGACCTCGACCTGGGTCTCGGGCTCCATCTCCTCGATGGCGTCGGCGGCGGCCTCATCGTCGAGGACGGCCAGGACGCCGGCCCGGTCGCGGGGTGCGAGCTGGTCGATGATCGATGCCAGGTCGGCCGGATGCAGCTCCTGGAGGCCCGCATGCGGCACACGCAGGCGGATCGAGGCGATGGATGTCTCGACCGGGTCCACGTCCTCCCAGTCGATGTAGCGCTCGGGCACAGGCATGCGCAGGTTGCGCGCGACCGTTCGGAACGGGCCTTCGACGCCCAGCCTTCGGAGCAGTCCGGCGGCCCCGACATCGACAGCCACCAGGTGGAGCCTGCCCTCGATCTCGTCCAGGCGGAGGTCGTTGACCCGCACGACCTTGCGGCCGTCGATGTCGATGATCTGCTTGTCCTGGAGGTCGGCGGAGAGCAGCAGCTCATTGTCGCGCTGCTGGAATTTGTCGATCTCGATGGTCGCCGTGCCGAGCTGCGCTCCCCGCACGTCGAAGCTGGCCACGTCCGCCCACGGCAGGAAGATCCGGCGGCGCTCTGTCTTGACGACGAGGCCGGTCACGGGCGGATAGCGGTCACCGATGGCGACGATGAGGTCGGCGACCTTGCCGATCGGCTCCCCGTGGCGATCGAGGACCGGTCGACCGACGACCTGGCTGAGGTAGATACCCGGCATCTGCCACCTCGCGTGCGGGCCAGCCGACCCGCGGAGGCGCGCAGTCGCGCGTCAGGCCGCGAGGACGGGGCGAACCCGGAAGAGGGACGGGGCGCCCTTGGCACCCCAGGATCTGGGTCCGATCTCCACCGTTGGAGGAAGCCTCCATGCGCGTTGGGACGCGGCTCGCCGGGCATCGCCCGACGTGCCGCCGCGAGTCTAGCCGCGGCCGTGGCGAGGGTCAACGGTGGCCGTCGGGCAAGGCCGGCCGAGGCGAGGGTCTCGGGCGGAGCACGACGGGCGGTCGCCCAGCGACCTGGTCGCAGCTGCGGACCGTGCGCTCCATCGCGTCAAGCGACGCGGCGGCGCCGACGTGACCGCCATGACCGACGTGGACGAGGTCGCCTGAACCGAACCCCGCGAGGACCCGTGCGCGGGCCGTTCCCGCAGTCGTCTCAGGGCAGGATGTCGCTCTCCGAGTCGACGTGCTGCGGCAGACTCTCCTCCGCACCCGCGACCGCGGCCTCGACCTCCTCCACCGATCGATCCAGGACGAGGCACGCCTCCGGGGGGAAGCTGACCGTCACCCGCTCGCCATCCGCGGGCACGGCAAGGTGCGGGTTGTTGAAGGTGTCGAAGGCGACCATGCCGCCGCCGTCGAGGGCGACACGGATGCGCACGATCGAGCCCAGGAACGTGACGCGATCGACGGCGCCGCTCAGCCGGTTGGCGTCGGGGCTCGCCTCGCGCAGCGTCAGGACCTCGGGTCTCAGGGCGATCTCGATCGTCTTGCGGGCGCCGGCGGCGCCCAGCGGCCGACCCAACCGGATCTGTTGGCCGCCGACCGAGACGATACCCGCCGAGGCATCGACGACGTCGGCCTGCAGCGCGTTGAGCGTGCCGACGAACGAGGCCACGAAGGCGGTCGAGGGGAAGTTGTAGATCTCGAACGGCGTGCCGATCTGTTCGATGCGTCCCTGGCTCATGACCACCACTCGATCCGAGAGCGAGAGCGCCTCTTCTTGGTCGTGTGTCACGTAGACGGTGGTGATGCCGAGCTGGCGCTGGATGCTCCGGATCTCGTTGCGCAGCGAGACCCGGATCTTGGCGTCGAGCGCGGACAGCGGTTCGTCGAGCAGCAGCACCTGTGGCTCGATGGCCAGGGCGCGGGCGAGCGCGACGCGCTGTTGCTGCCCGCCCGAGAGCTGGTAAGGGTAGCGGTCGGCCTTCTCCGGCATATTGATGAGCTCGAGCAACTCACCGACCCGCTTCCGGATGGCCTCGCCGGACTGCTTCTTGATGCGCATGCCGAAGCCGACGTTGGCGGCCACGGTCATGTTCGGGAAGAGGGCGTAGGCCTGGAAGACCATGCCCACGTTGCGCTTGTTGGGCGGCAGGTTCGTGATCTCCCTGCCGTCGACCTTGATGCTGCCCGTATCGGGGTACTCGAAGCCCGCGATCATGCGCAGGGTCGTGGTCTTGCCGCAGCCTGATGGCCCGAGGAAGGAGACGAACTCACCGCGCTCGGCCGTGAGCATGAAGTCCTCGACCGCGCTGAAGACGCCGAACTGCTTCTTGACGTGTGTCAGCTCCAGGAAGCCCATGCCTGCCTCGCTCATCAGTGTGCGCCGCCGATCTCGATGCGGGTGCGGGTGTCGCGGCCGATGAAGGCGATGGCGATCATGGCCAGCCAGGTCAGGCCGAAGCTGATGAGCGAGACGGCCGCCGGCTCGTAGGCCTTGAACCCGCTCAGGAGGTTGAGGTACGGGCCGAAGGCCGGCCGGGCAAGGAAGTTCGCGATGGTGAACTCGCCGAGCACGATGGCCAGGGTCAGGAAGGCGCCGCTCAGGAGCGCCACCCGAAGGTTCGGCAGGATGATGCGGACGATGATGGTGAACCAGCCCGCGCCCATGCTTTGCGCCGCCTCGGTCAGGCTGCGCACGTCGATGGCCCGCAGGCCCGTGTCCACCGCCCGGTACATGTATGGCAGGGACAGGACGACGTAGCCGCATACGAGCAGGATCGTGCTGCCCGCGTCCGTGTGCGTGAAGGGCAACGGCGGTTGGCTGTAGACGCGGACGAGCCCGAAGACGAGGACGACGGCCGGGATGACGAACGGCAGCAGGGTCACGAACTCGACGGCGGTGCGGGCGCGCGGGACCTTGAGCTGGACCCAGTAGGCGGTCGGCACGATGAGCGCCAGGCTGGTCAGGATCGTGGCGATACCGACCGCCAGCGAGTAGCCCAGGCTCGAGAACAGCTTCGGGTCCGCCAGGGCATTCGTGTAGGCCGCGAATGCCGGCTTGGCCTTGAGGGAGAAGGCCAGTGTGGCGTAGAGCGGCAGGAAGAAGTAGAGCACGCCGAGCAACAAGACGAGCCACCAGGCGATGCCGCCGCGACGTCGTCTCATCGGCGCCACCGCTCCGCGCGACGCTGGAGGAGGGTGTAGAAGGCGATCGAGAGGGCCATGATGACGATCATGCCCATGGCCATGGCGTAGCCGAGGCCGGGGTTGTGGAGCACGTCACCCGAGATCTGGTTGCCGATGAGGAGCGGCACCAGGGGGATCTGCCCGCTGGTCAGCTGATAGGCCGTCGCCTGCGCCCCGAAGGCGTTGCCGAAGAGCAGGATCATGGTGCCCAGCAGGGTCGGCATGAGGATGGGCAGCGCGACCCGCTGCCAATACACGCGCGAGCTGGCGCCCATGTTCTCGGCCGCCTCTCGCCACTCGGGCCGCAACCCTTCGATGGCCGGCGCGATGATGAGGACCATGAGCGGGAACTGGAAGTAGAGGTAGACGATCTCCAGCCCGATCTTGCTGTAGATGGTGAAGCCTGAGGCATAGGGGTCGATGCCCAGCCCCTTGAGCCAGAGCGTGATGATGCCGAGCTGGCCGAGGGTGTAGATGAAGGCCAGGGCGAGCGGGACGCCGGCGAAGTTCGAGGCCACGCCGCTGAAGGTCATGAGCGCGTCGCGGATGACCCGCGGCAGGCCGCCGAGGATGAGGGCGTAGGCGAGCAGGAAGCCGAAGACGCCGCCCACGACGGCGGTCACGAGGCTGACCTCGACGCTCGTCACGAAGGCGGTGGCGATGGTCGGGGACCGCAGGTCGGCGTAGTTCTGGAGTGTCGGCTGGCCGTCCAGGCCCTGGAAGCTGCCGATGACGAGGTAGCTGACCGGCAGGCCGACGAACAGGAGGGCGAAGCCGAAGAACGGCGTCAGGCCCAGCCAGCTCCAGGAGAGACGACGGGCAGGGCGCGCGACGAGCGCGCCCTGCCCGGGCGTGGCAGCCATCCGCGATCGGAGGCTGGACGGACTACGGGGCCGGGGTGGAGATGTTCGTGGCGCCGGTGGCCGCGTCCCAGCCGCCGGTGATGAGCTTCGTTGCTGCGTCCAGCTGGGCCGGCGTCGGGAAGACGGCGCCGGTGCTGTCGGGCAGCTTGGCGGCCAGATCCGCGGGCACGACGCCCCTAGCGACGAGGTCGTCATAGCGGATCGGGTTGCAGTAGCCCTTCAGCCAGAGCAGCTGACCCTCATCGGAATAGAGGTGCTCCATCCACAGCTTGGCGGCGTTGGGATGGGGCGCGGTCTTGTTGATGGCCTGGACATAGACCCCACCGAAGCGGCCGCTGGTCGGAACCGTGACATCGATCTGCGGGTTCGCGTCTCGACTGGCGAGGCCGTTGTACGACCACTGGAGGGCGATCGGCGTGGCGCCGTTCACGATCGTCGCGGGGTTGGCGTCGACGGGCACGAAGTTGCCCGCCTTGACCAGCTGCGCCCAGAAGTCGAGGCCCGGCTTCGCGTCGTCAAGGGTTCCACCGTTGGCGAGTGCCGACGCGTAGACGGCTTGGATGGCCTGGTTCGAGGCTCGCGGGTCGCCGTCGAGTGCGATCTGGTTCTTGTACTCCGGCTTGAGCAGGTCCGACCAGTCCTTGGGCGGGTTGGCCACGGCCTCGGTGTTGGTCACGAACGACATGACACCGTAGTAGTCGCCGACCCAGAAGCCCTCGGCATCCTTGGCCGACTCCGGGATGGTGTCCCAGGTCGAGACCATGTAGGGCTGGAAGAGATCCTGGTTGGACTCGCCGAAGGAGTACCCGACGTCGACCACGTCAGGGTTCTGGGGCCCGGGATTGTTGACATTGGCCTTGATGGCCTCGATCTCCGTGCCAGAGCTGGCCAGCGGGTCGAGTTCGTTGACCGCGATGCCGTACTTGGTCTTGAAGCTTTCGATGACCTCGCCGTAGTTGCACCAGTCGTGCGGCAGGGCGATGGTCGTCAGCGAGCCCTCGGCCTGCGCGGCTGCGATGAGCTCGGCCATCGGGTCGGCGCTGGCGGCCGGTTGGCTGGCAGCCGGTGAACCGGCCGCGCTCGGCGCTGCCGACGGTGCCGTGGAAGCAGCCGGAGCGCAGGCAGCGGCCAGCAGGCCGGCGACGGCGATCAGGCCGAGGGCCCGGGCTCGTGCTCGGGACTTCGTGGCGTCGAACTCCATCGTGTCATTCACCTCTCTTGGCGGCAGTCGTCGCGATCGCAGGCGTGGTGACGCGTGGACGCGTCCACCAGGGCGACCGACTCCTCCTGACTACCCACTTGGTTGGCCACGGCACCCAGGCGCATTAACCGGGTGTGGCGGGGCCGATCGTGGCAGTCGGCGGATCAGCCGTCAAGGCATTGTGCTCCGAAGCCTTCCGATCCGCGCGCAGACCGCGCCATGGCTGGACACTGGACGCTTGCCCGGCCATCCTGTCTGTCGACGTGGAGCGACGACGACCCGCCAGCCCGCAGGCTCCGGCCGTCCCACGTGGCGTCGTCGTTGCCCGGGCAGCCGTGATCGTCGGCTTGGTGGTGCTCGGGCTGGTCGGCCTGACCATGGTCGGTCTGACTCCCGGGTCGCCTGTCGGCTGGCTGGTCCTGGTGAGCGCCGGGCTGACCGCGCTCGGCCTGGTCCTCCTGCGCCGCGCCGAGCGACGGGCCGCAGCGCGCGCCCGAACTCACGAGGACGGCATCCGGCGCCTTCTCCAGGGTCTCGGGCGGTCGACGTCGCCCGAGGCCGTGGTGGCCACCATCGTCGACGCCCTGCAGGGTGCGTCCGGCGCCGACCATGTCGTCGTCGCGCGCCAGCGCGCCGGCGAACGGGACATCGAGGCCATCCTCGTGACCACCTCGGCCAGCGTGCCATTGGCGGTGACCCGACTACCCGCCGACCTCCTCCTGGCACAGGTGGCGGTCGAGGAAGACGCCATCGCGCCCCTCGTCGACCGTCTCAGGCCCGCCTTCGGACTACGGCACCTGATCGCGCGACCCCTGCACGCCGATGAACGGCTGATCGGCGCCCTCGTCCTCTCCAGGCGGACCGACGAGGCCTGGTCGCTGGCAGATGTCGCTCTCCTCGAGACCGCCGCCGCCGAGCTTTCCATCGCGCTCCAGCGGGCGGAGGCACAGCAGGCCGCAGAACAGGGTGCACGCATCGACGCCCTGACCGGCCTGCCGAACCGCGGGCACTTCGATGAGCTCGCCGAGCTGCTCTCCCGCGGGCGGCGTGCGGGCGACGCGCTGGGCGTCCTGATGATCGACATCGACCATTTCAAGGGCCTCAACGACACCTTCGGCCACGCGGTCGGCGATGTGGTCCTGCGCGCGGTGGCGCAGTCGATCGCCTCCGGCGTTCGGGCCGCCGATACCCCCGCGCGCTACGGGGGCGAGGAGTTCGCCGTCCTCCTCCGACGTGCCACGACCGACCAGGCTTGCGACGTCGCACTGCGCGTTCGTGCTGCGGTGGCAGCCCTGGACACGGTCGGCCTTGGCGTGGTCGACGGCCGGCCGGTCTCCGTCTCGGTCGGAGTGGCGGTCAGCGGCGCTTCGGGTGAGACGGTGGCCGAGCTCGTCCGCCGGGCCGACGACGCTCTCTACACGGCCAAGCGGCGAGGCCGTGACCGAGTCGTGGTCGATGAGGTCGGACCTCGCATGCCGACGGCCGCCGCAGGCTGAGGCAGCTGCTGACCCGTTCGTCGTTGCCGCCCCGGGTCGCCGGCGACGCTGGCGCCGCGATGTCACCTCCGGCACACTGCGCGCGTGCCCAAGCCACTCGATCGATCCGGCGCGCGCCACGTCAACGAGGCTGTCGACGATGGGCGGCGCCCCAGCGCGGCGCGCGGCGACGACGTGCCCGTCCTGTCCAACGCCGAGCTGGCTGCCATCTTCCGCGAGATCGGCGACCTGGTGGAGCTGAAAGGTGAGCTCGTCTTCAAGGCCCAGGCCTACCGGCGGGCGGCCGATGCGATCGCCGACGCACCGGCGTCGGTCGTCGAGGCTTATCGGCGTGGTGCGCCGCCAGAGCTGCCCGGTGTCGGACGAGCCATCGCGGACAAGCTCGCCGAGCTCGCGGACACGGGTCGACTGCGCTTCCAGGAGCGG
The DNA here is from genome assembly GCA_040514195.1 of Candidatus Limnocylindrales bacterium. Lineage (GTDB taxonomy): Bacteria > Chloroflexota > Limnocylindria > Limnocylindrales > CSP1-4 > CSP1-4. The sequence continues at coordinate 13,487 of JBEVDC010000065.1, forward strand.
CTCCGTGAAGAGGTGCCGCCGACCCTGCTCGACCTGCTGGCGGTGCCTGGGCTCGGCCCGCGCACCGCTCACGAGCTCCACGCCAGGCTCGGCATCGCCACCATCGAGGATCTCGAAGCGGCCGCGCGGGCCGGACGGCTGCGCGGCGTCAGAGGCCTCGGTCCGAAGTCGGAGGAGCGCATCCTCGACGCCCTGGCCGGCCTTGGCGAGCGGAGCGTCCGCATGCGGCTGGGCGAGGCGGCCGGGCGGCTGAGCACCGTCATGGGCGCCCTCGTCGGGACGGACGGCCTTCGGGCCCTCATCCCGGCCGGCTCCTTCCGTCGTCGGCGTGAGACCATCGGCGATCTCGACCTGCTGGCGGAGACCCAGGCCGGCGGCGAGCTGATCGGGCGCTTCACGACCATGCCCGGCGTCGGCCAGGTCCTGGGCGGTGGCCCGCACAGGGCGGCCGTCCAGCTGCGCGGCGGGCCTCAGGTCGACCTGATGGTCATGCCGCCCGGCGAGGTCGGCGCCTACCTCGTCCATTTCACCGGTTCGTCGGCTCATAACGTCCGCCTCCGCGGCCTGGCGCGAGACCGTGGCTGGAGCCTTTCGGAGTACGGCTTCGTGCGGCTCGGGGAGGATGGTCGTCCGCTCGAAGGCGCGGCCGCCGACCGGCGTGCCTTCGCCACCGAAGCGGAGGTCTACGCCTTTCTCGACCTGCCATTCATCGAGCCCGAGCTGCGCGAGGACACAGGCGAGATCGAGGCCGCGCAAGAGGGTCGACTGCCGACCCTGGTCACGCTCGCCGCGCTCCAGGGGGACGGGCACAGCCACTCCGACTGGTCTGATGGCCACCTCACGATCGAGCAGGTCGCGGAGGCCACCCGGCGCCGCGGGCACGCCTTCCAGGCGCTCACCGATCACACCCGCAGCCTGACCATCGCCAACGGCCTGACCGTCGAACGCGTCGAGCGCCAGCGTGCCGCCATCGCTGAGCTGAACGAGCGTTTCGCACGCGAAGAGGCGACCGGCGACGTGCCCGAGGGCGCCCATCCCGATGGCTTCCGCCTGCTCCACGGCTGCGAGCTGGAGATCCGCGTGGACGGACAGCTGGACTATCCCGACGAGCTCCTGGCTCGCTATGACGTCGTCGTCGCCAGCCTCCATGTCGGTCGCAGGCAACCGCGGGCGCAGCTCATGGCGCGCTACGCGACCGCCATGCGCAATCCGCACGTGGACATCATCGCCCACCCCTCCGGCCGCAAGATCGGCACCCGCGACGATCTCGACCTCGACTGGGACGCGTTCTACGAGCTGGCGGCCGAGACCGACACCCTCCTCGAGGTCAACGGCTCGGACGAGCGGCTCGACCTTGCCGAGAGCCGGATCCGCAAGGCCCATGCCGTCGGCTGTCGCTTCGTCATCGACTCCGACGCTCACTATCGGCACGAGTACGACAACCTGGCCTGGGGCGTGGGCCTGGCTCGACGAGGGTGGCTCGAGGCGAGCGACGTTCTCAACACCCGTTCGCGCGAGGCGTTCCTCGCGTGGATGCAGGGCGACCGCAGCGTCTGAACGCCTAGACTCACCACCGATGCGGACCGAACGTCAGCGCACCGCGAACCTGGCGGTCCTGCTCGTCATCCTGGCCGGGGTGACCGCCCTCTTGCAGGGTCCGGCGCTCTGGATCGGACAGCTCGTCGTCGCCGGCGCGACCGCCTTCGGCGCCTTCCACTACCTTGCCGATCTCGACCCACGCGGTGTGCCCATCGAGTCATTGGCGATGCCCATCGTGGCGGCCACGGCCACCGCCGGCCTGGCGCACCTCATCGGCCCTGGACCGGTCTTCGCGGCCATCCTGGCCGGTGGCGGCGTGCTCATCGCCGTGACCCTGCTCATCGAGGCCAGGCTGCTCGGACCCGCCGACGAGGTCCGTGCTCGCCGTGAGCGCCAGCTGCTGCCGCTCTGCGTCCTGCTTGCGTTCCTGGGTTTCGCGGCGGTCGCGGGCTCCATCTTCGCCGGCCTTGCGACACCCCTGCCCGGAGTGAACCAAGCGGCGACCATCGACTTCGAGGGCATGTTGTTGCTGGCCGTGCTCGACGGCGCCATCGCCTTCCTGCTTGGCTATCGCCTGACGGCCGCCCGCGAGCCGGACCTCATGGAGGCCACCTGGGCGGCGGGCACATACGCGGTCGCCATCGGCGTGGCCGCCACGTTGCTTCGCGCGTTGGCGCTGCCGCACCTGCTCGGGCCGGCCATCCTCGCCGGCGTCTTCTATCTCTGGAGCGCGTATCGAGCCGCGCCGGGCGCGGAACGCCGGTCGGTCGGCTGGATCTGGGAGTACGTCGTCCTCGTCATCGCCCTGGTCGGCGTCGTGCTCTGGAACCTGCTCGTCCGCTAGGTCGGGACGCCCGCGACCGTACCCAACCAGCGGTGCCCACGTAAGCGTGCCCACCTGGCCGTCGGCCAGCGCGACTCGGGGCGCTGCCGGCCTGGTGGTACAATCCATCGGTTCCCCTGACCACCGCTGGCGCCACGCTGCGCCCGATCCACCGATCGAAGGAGTCCATGAGCCTCTCCACGACGACCGACACGGCGGGCACCAACATCGTCCGCCTCAAGCGACAGCTGACCGAGCAGGCCATCGCCGCGGCCACAGCCGCCGAATGGACCGAGGCCGGTGACATCAACCGCCGCATCCTCGAGCTGGGTCCAGACAGTACCGCCGAGAATCGCCTGGCCAAGGCCCTCTGGGAGCTCGGCGAGCTGGCCGAGGCACGCATCCATTACCAGGCCGCACTGGCCATCGACCCGACCAACCGCATCGCCGAACGCAACATCGATCGGCTCCGCCTCCTGCAGGCCGACGCGGGCGAGAAGACGGTGCCGGCCATGAAGGGCAGCAAGGCGCCTGTCTGGATCTTCGTCGAGGAGACGGGCAAGACCGGCTTCGCTGGCCTCTACGACCTGCCGCCGGCCCGCCAGCTGGCCCAGGTCAACCCCGGCGATCTCGTCGAGCTGCTGCCCGTCGGCTCGGAGCTCGGCGCCCGCTCCAACGGCGTCGACATCGGCAAGGTCGAACGCGCCGTCGCCGCCCGTCTGCTGAAGTTGATGGCCGAGGGCAACAAGTACGCGGCAGGGGTCACCAGCCTCGGCGACAAGGACGTCCGCATCATCATCCGGGAGGTCTTCCAGGCGCCGGCCAACTACGGCAAGGTCTCCTTCCCGACGGCGGCCAAGGCCAGCGACCTGCGACCCTACACGAAGGGCACCCTCGTGCGCGAGGAGATGGACCTGGAGGAGGAGCTGGAGCTCGACGAGGAGGACGAGGAGATCGAGGACATCGAGCGGGTCCTGCCGGTCGACGTCACCGACGACGAGGCCTTCGTCGAGGAGCCCGAGGAGCTCGACGAGCCCTAGGCCGGCCGGACCCGGCGGTCAGCCGCCGCTCCGCGCGCCGGTAGACTGACCGGCGATGTCGGAGCCCCTCTCGTCGCTCATCCGGCCCGATCACGGGCCGAGCCTACCGGCGCTCGACCGCTTCGCGCCGCCGCCGCCGCTCAACCTGGTGGCTGCGGAGATCGAGTCGCGTTCGGTGCCCGGCGACGTGGTCGTCGATCTGCACGGCCGTGGCGGCTGGATCGCCAGAGCTGCCGTCTCACGCCTCCGACGCGCCTACGTCCACGAGTCGACAGCGCTCACGCGCCTGGTCGCCGAGGTCGTCCTCCGGCCGCCCGACCTGCGCCACTTCGATGCCGCGGTCAACGCGCTCGGCGCGCAGCCGCGTGGCGAGGTCGGGCTCCGTCAAGCGCTCAACGAGCTGTTCGCCTCCCAGTGCTCGACCTGTGGCCGGCAGGTCGTGGTCGACGAGTTCGTGTGGGACGGCGACGCCGAAGCGCCGTTCCGGAAGATCTACCGCTGCGCCGCGTGCCGCGACCAGCTCGGCGGCCCCGAGTCGCGCTCGGTGGCCACGGACGGCGCAGATGCCGAGCGTGCTCGCTCGCTCTCCGTTGACGGCGCCGCCCGTGCCGCCATGGCGGAACGCTTCCCGGTCCTGCCTGGGCGCGAAGGCCTGACCGGGGAGCTCCTCAGCCTCTGGACGCCGCGTGCCATGACCTCCATCGAGGGCATCCTGGCTCGCATCGAGCAGGACCTTCGGGCGGCGCCCATCGAGGCCGCCCTGCGCCTCGCCCTCCTGCATAGCCTGCTGCCGACGAGTCGCCTCAACAGCTACCCGGGCCGCGTCGCAGCCCTGCGCATCGTCGGCGGGCACCTGCGTGCGCCGGGCGACCGCCAGTGGCGTGAGCGCAACCCGTGGCTGGCCTTCGAGGATGGCTGCCGGATCGTTCGCGGCTTCATCCAGCGTCTCGAGGCAGCGGCCGGCGGTCCCATCTCGGCCCGCATCGGCGACGATCCCGCGCTGCTCGCGGACGGCACGGTCAACGTGGTCCTGCGCCGCGGCCATGCCGACCGTGGCTTCGCCGAGGCCGCTTCGCCCTTCGTCGTCCCGGTCGCGGCCTCACCCCTGAGGGGGACCCCAGCGCGACCGACCGCCAGCCGCTCTCGGGTGCGCCTCGTGCTCTCTCAACCGCCGGTCCGCTGGACGACCGAGAGCCTCTCCTTCGCCTTCGTCACGACGGCCATCGCCCTTGGCCGGGACGCCGCCGCTGCCCTGCCACTCGAGCCGCTCATCGGTCCGCCACCAGGCCCGGAGTGGGGCTCGCACGCAGCCGCCCTGCGGCGATCGCTGACCTCCGTCACCAACCTGCTGGCGCCCGACGCCCGTGTCGTCGTGCTGCTCGAGCCCGGGGGCCCGGAGGGGCTCGTGGCCGGCGCCCTGGGTGGCGTCGAGGCCGGCTATCGGCTGACCAGCGCGATGCTCGCCGAAGCCGGTGACGCCATCGGCGGCACGCTCGAGTTCGTGCCTCCAGGTGGGGCCACGCCGGGTGGCGCAAGGACGCGTGCCAATGTCCCGCTCCGCCCGCCGCCTCCGCCGGAGCCCGTCGTCTTCCGGCTGGCCGACGTCGAGAAGGCGGTCACGGACATCGCGGTCGAGGTCCTGACCGCGCGCGGCGAACCGGCGCGCGGCGAGCGCCTGCTGGGCGAGATCCTGGTCGGCCTGGACCGGACGGGCGACCTCCGCCGACTCACGGGCACCCGCACCTTTGCCGAAAGCGAGGCTCGCGGTGAGCGAGCGCTCGACGCGCTCGGCTCGATGGCCGCGGGCAGCTATCTGCTCGGCGGGACGCCGGCCAGCGACGCGCCTGCGGAGGCCGACGTCCAGGTCGAAGAGCCGACCACCGAGACCGGGACGACCGGCGCCGATGACGGCGCACCGGCAGACGGGTCGCCGTCGCCAGATGCTCCCGCCGCCCCGTCGCGTCGCGATGAGCGGGGGGCAGGGGAGGCCAGACGCCCATCGGACCACGTGAGCATGCTCCTCGAGCTCATCGACGGCGAGCTTCGCCGGCCCGACCAAGCGCGGCTCCAGGAGATCGACGACCGCTGGTGGCTACGTGATGAACGCGACATCGAGGCCGCTGCCTTGCCGCTCTCGGATCGCGTGGAATGGGCCGTCTTCAGCTTGCTCTCGACGGCGGGCGGGCTGACCGAGTCGGCGTTCTTCGACCGCATCGCGACCATGTTCCGCGGCCACGACACGCCGGACGAAGCGCTCGTGCGTGCCTGCCTCGAGAGCTACCGCTCGCGCGCTTCGACGCCCGACCTGCTCAAGACGAACGACGAGCTGCAGGCACGCTACGCGGACCACACCGAGCTCGTCGGCAAGCTCGTCGAGTACGGCCACCGGCTCGGCCTCCGCTGCTGGGTCGGCAAGTCGGAGCAGAAGCGAGTCTATCGCGGCGTCCCGCTCATGGCCCACCTGTCGGACGTCGAACAGCGTGTCTACCTGCCGCTCATCTCGCGCGGCCCCCTCGAGGCGCTGGAGCAGACCGATGTCATCTGGTATCTGCGCAACAAGGCCACGTTCCTCATCGAGGTCGAGTGGACCGCGATGCTCGGCGAGCCCCTCCTCAAGCGCGGGATGCGGATCCACGCCGAGCCTACGCAGGTGCGCTTCCTCGTCGTGCTGCCCGAGCGAGTCGAGCTCGTGCGCTTCAAGCTGGATCGATCACCGCTCCTGCGCCGGGCCCTCGAGAGCGGCAACTGGCATATCCTGAAGGCGGACCACCTGCGCGCCCTGGTCGAGCAGGAGGGGGCAGACCTCGAGCGCCTCGCGCCGTACCTCGGCCTCGACCCGGAGATCGAGCGCGGTGGCGAGCAACTCCCGCTCTTCGAATGAGCCTTGATCACGACCGGAGAGATCGATGACGACCACCCGCGCCACCGTCGATGACATCGCGAGCCGCTTCTGGGAGGGCTTCCTGGAGCGACAGCCGATCTACGCCTCGATGCTCGGCGACCGTCGCTACGAGGATCGCCTGAGCGACCCGGGGCCGGTCGGACGTGAGCGCGATCGTCAGCTCGTGACCGATGTCCTGGCGGCCATCACCGACGTCGACCGCGAGAGCCTCGGTGTCGAGGACGGCATCACGCTGGGCATGCTCGAGACGATCGCCACGGTCCATCTCGAGCAGGACGCGCAGCGGCTGCACGAGTTCGGCTCGATCGACCACCTCGACGGCCCGCAGGGCCTGCCCGGCGACCTGGCCCGCCTCATGGTGGTCGACTCCGATGAGGCGTTCGAGCATCTGCTGGCCCGGCTGGCCGCCTATCCAGCCTATATGGATGCCCACATCGGCAACATCGATGAGGGTCTGGCCAGCGGTCGGACGGCCGCTCCGGTCGTCTTTAAGCGGACCATCGAGCAGCTCGAGCGGATGGTCGCCACCCCGACCGACGAATCGCCACTCGTGGCTGGCTTGGGGCCGCGACTGAGCGACGACCAGCGTGAGACCCTGGCCGGCGCAGTGCAGGAACACGTGGAGCCATCGATCGCCCGGTTCCTGGCCGCGGTCCGGGCAGCGGCTCCACGCGCGCGCGGTGGTGACGGCGTCTGGGCCCTCGCCGACGGCGCGGCCGTCTACGAGACAGCTGTCCTCGCCTCGACGACCCTCCCACTGCCCGCCGCCGAGCTGCACGAGTACGGCCTCGAGCAGCTCGAGGCGATCGATCGAGATCGGCTAGCCATCGCGAGAGCGCTCGGCCACGATGACGTCGCCTCGCTGCGCAATTTCCTGGGTTCGGACCCAGCGAACTTCGTGACCGAACCCGACGAGCTCGTCGAGCTGGCGCGTCGTCAGATCGAGCATGCGTCGGCCGTCGCGCCGCGCTGGTTCGGTCGACTGCCCATGGCAGCCTGCGAAGTGCGGGCGGTCGAGCCGTACGCCGCCCCCGAGGCGCCGGCGGCGTTCTACTTCCCGCCGGCGCCCGACGGGTCGCGCCCGGGGATCTACTTCATCAACACCTACGAGCCCGAATCACGGCCCATCCACCAGGTTGCGACCACCACCTACCACGAAGCGGTCCCGGGGCATCACTTCCAGATCACCATCGAGAGCGAGCTCGAAGACCTGCATCCCTTCCGGCGGCATGGGTCCCGTCTCGCCGGCGTCGCGTTCACCGAGGGCTGGGGGCTGTACAGCGAGCGTCTGGCCGACGAGATGGGCCTCTTCGACGGGCCGCGCGAGCGACTCGGCATGCTCGACATGCAGGCCATGCGCGCGGCCAGGCTGGTGACCGATACAGGCATCCATGCCTTCCGCTGGACGCGCGACGAGGCCGTCGACTTCGTCGAGGGCGCCGGGCTGCCTCGGACGCAGGCGGAGATCGAGGTCGACCGGTACATCTGTTGGCCGGGCCAGGCGCTGGCCTATATGGTCGGCCAGCGCGAGATCGTGGCCCTCCGCGAGGAGCTCCAGGCGCGCGACGGCGACCGCTTCGATCTCCAGGCCTTCCATGACCAGACCATCGGCCACGGCGCGCTGCCGCTGGCTACCCTGCGGGCCCAGCTGCCCGGCTGGGTCCGACCGCGAGCCGCCTGAGGACCAGGCGTAGCGCCCGACGGCTGGCGGGCCGGACCACGCATCGGATAGGATGGACGCCGATAAGGCGTTGTGATTCGCACGTTATGGCCCGCCCCGCAACGAATCTCGCGCCGACCGCCCTCCGGAGGCTTCCATGAGCAAGGTGTTCGAAACCCCGGCCCTGCGGCGCGAGCGGCAGGATGCCATGTATCAGCGCGCCCTGGCTTCGATGCCTGGCGGCACCAACTCCAACTTCCGCGCCTGGGGCGACGCCACGGTCTACGTCGCACGCGGCAAGGGCGGCCGTGTCTGGGACATCGACAACAACGAGTTCGTGGATCTGCGCATGGGCTACGGCCCGGTCATCCTCGGCCATGCAGACGACCGCGTCGACGACTACGTCAACCAGCGGATGCGTCTGGGCACCTCGTTCTCGCTGACGACCGAGGATGAGGTCCGCGTCGCCGAGCTGGTCAAGGAGCTGACCGGCTGGGTCGAGATGCTGCGCATGACCGTCTCCGGGACGGAGGCCACGATGCACGCCATGCGCCTGGCGCGGGCGTTCACCGGGCGCACCAAGATCGTGAAGTTCGAGGGTCAGTATCACGGCGTCCACGACTACGCCCTGATCAGCGTCACGCCGACGACGATGGAGGGCCTCGGGGATCGCGACGATCCGGTCGGGCTGGCCTGGGGCCGCGGCATCCCGGAGGCGATCGCTGCGACGATCATCCCGGCGCCCTTCAACGACCTCGACTTCCTGCGACGCCTCTTCGAGCGTCGCGGCGAGGAGATCGCCTCGGTCATCGTCGAGCCGGTGCTCGGCAACGCCCAGGGCATCCTTCCCGCGCCGGGCTTCCACGTCGGCTTGAGGGCCTTGACCCGGGAGTTCGGCATCCTCCTGCACTACGACGAGGTCAAGACCGGGTTCCGTTTCGCCCGCGGTGGCGCCGCCGAGTACTTCGGCGTCACGCCGGACATCGTGACCTACGCCAAGGCCATGGGCAACGGCTACCCGGTGGCCGCCTTCGGTGGCACCCGCGAGATCATGGCCATGCTGCCAGACCGGATGAGCCACGGTGGGACGTACGCGGGTAACCGGGTGGCGGCCGCGGCCGGCGTCCGGACGCTCGAGATCCTGCGCGACACGCCGGTGCTCGAGACCATCCGGGCGGTCGGTGAGCACATCCAGGCTGAGCTCCGGCGGATCATCGAAGGACGTAGCCTGCCCTTCGTCTTCACGGGGCACCCCAGCATGTTCGGCATCATGTTCACCGAGCATGTGCCATACGAGTATCGAGACTGGGCGAAGAGCGACCACGAGCTCTACGACGCGGTCGCGGTCGGCATGCAGGCACGCGGCGTGATGCCCGAGCCGGATTCACGCGAGCCGTGGTTCCTGTGCGAGGCGCATGCGGCAGGAGACCACGTCGACAGGATCCTGGCCGCATTCGAGGCCTCGCTCGATGCCGCGCTCGACGAGCGCGCGCGGCATGCACCGCAGCCGCACCTGGCGCAGCTGGCACATGCCCGAGTGGGCGAGGACGACTGAGCGCACGACCCAAGGTTCGGGGACCTGGGCCGGGGCGGAGCGAAGCCGACCGGCCGTCCGGAGCGTCGGGGTCTGTCTGGGCCTTCACCTATACTGCGCTGACGGCCGGGATCGGCGCCGAGATGGCAGCGACCGCCGAGGCACCAGGCGAGAGGAGAGCAGGCCATGACGAGCACGAGCGCCCCAGAAGCCGCACCGGCACCTGCACCGATCGGCCGAACGGATCAGGCCGAAGGCATGCTCCGCGATATCGGCAGCCACTGGGGCTGGGTCCTGGTCTTCGGGATCCTGACCCTCCTCCTCGGAGCGGCTCTCCTGGCCGTGCCCGGCCAGACGCTCATCACGATCGCCATCTTCTTTGCCGCCTACCTTTTCGTGTCGGGCATCTTCATGCTCGTCCGCTCCTTCACCCACGACGCCGGCTCGGGCGGCCAGCGCGTCTTGTCGGCCGTCATCGGGGTGCTCTCGATCGGGATCGGGCTGATGCTCCTGCGTTCCCCGTTCCAGGCGCTCGAGGTGATGATCTTCGCGCTCGGCTTCTGGTGGGTCTTCTCGGGCATCCTCGACGTCATCCGGGGCTTCCAGCTGGCGACCGGCAAGGGTTGGGCCATCTTGATGGGCGTCATCACGCTCGTGGCCGGCATGGTCATCCTTGCCTACCCCATCGACTCCGCCCAGGTCCTCGCGTTGGTGGGCGGCATCATGCTCATCGTCCTCGGCGTCTTCGAGGTCGTGGCCGCCTTCCAGCTGCGCAGCCTGGGCAAGCAGGCCGCCTGATCGGAGGGCGGACACGATGCCCGCCCTCGACATGACCGGCCTGAGTGCCTGGCTCGAGGCGCACTGGCTGGCGCTCCTGGTCGCCGTCCTGCTGGCCCTCGTCGCGTACCGCGTCGCGCGACCGCTCGTCCATCGGCTCGTCGTGCGCGCCGTGCGTCCGGTCGTCGTCGAGGGCGTCGACCCCATCTATTCGGCCGATGAGTCGGCCAAACGCGTGGCGACCATCGAGGACCTGCTGGCGAAGCTGCTCCGGGCGCTTGTCATCGTGACCCTCGCCCTTGTCCTGCTGACCGTCCTCGGGTTGCTGCCCGTGCTGGCGGGCTTGGCCGTGGTGGCCGCGGCGGTGACGCTGGCCGGCCAGTCGATCGTGCTCGACTACCTGATGGGTCTCCTCATCCTCATCGAGGGCCAGTACTCCAAGGGCGACTGGATCGCGGTCGGCGCGGTCGAGGGGACGGTCGAGGAGGTCGGCATCCGGCGCACCATCGTGCGCGACTCGACGGGCACGGTGCACTCCATCTCGAACGGCCAGATCCGAACGTCATCGAACCTGACCCGAGTCTTCGCGAACATGGTCGTTGACGTGACCATCGCCGATGCCGCTCAGGTCGAGCGCGCCATGGCCGTCATCGACGAGGTCGGCTTGGCCATGGCCGCGGACCCAGCCTGGCGCGACGTCCTCCTGGAGACGCCACGGAGCACGCGGGTCACGGCGCTGAGCGAGGCCGGCCTGACGCTCCGCGCGACGGCGCGCATCCGCGCAGCCGAGCGATGGTCCGCCCCCAGCGACTTCCGACGCCGGTTGGTGACCGCCTTCCGCGCCGCCGGCATCGCGCTGCCGCAGCGCGACCACTACGCAGCCGCCGACCCTCCGGTGGCTTCTCTCTCGGGCGTGCCGGCGGTGCCGCTGCCGACCGATCCGCCACAGGCCGCAGGCTAGAATGGCTCAGCGTCCACCGACCACTTCGATGAGGCAGCGCCCGTGAACGTCGAACGCCCGCCGGCCAGCGAGGCCGCGCTCGAGAACCTCATGGCAGAGGGACGCAGCTTTCCGCCCCCACCCGCCTTCACCGCCCAGGCCAATGCCACGGCCGCCCTCTATGAGGAGGCCGAGGCTGACTTCGAAGCGTTCTGGGCCCGCTTGGCTCGCGAGCGCATCGACTGGATGAAGCCCTTCGAGACGACCCTCGACTGGCAGCTGCCCTTCGCGCGCTGGTTCGATGGCGGCGAGCTGAACATCAGCCACGAGTGCCTCGACCGCAACGTCGCACGCGGGCTCGGCGACAAGGTCGCGTACCACTTCATCGGTGAGCCCGGCGACACGCGGACGCTGACCTACGCGGACCTGCTGTCGGAGGTCCAGAAGGCGGCCAACGCGCTTAAGGAGTTGGGCGTGCGCAAGGGCGACCGCGTGGCCATCTACATGCCGATGATCCCGGAGCTGCCCATCGCCATGCTGGCCTGCGCGCGGCTCGGGGCGCCACACACGGTCGTCTTCGGCGGCTTCTCGGCTGAGGCGCTGTCCGGTCGCATCAACGACGCCCAGGCACGCGTCCTCATCACCGCCGACGGCGGCTGGCGGCGCGGCAAGGCCGTAGAGCTCAAGGCCAACGCCGATACCGCAGTGGCGGATGCCCCATCCGTCGAACACGTCATCGTCGTCCGCCGCATCGGCCAACCCGTCGCGATGGCGGCCGGCCGCGACGTCTGGTGGCACGACGTCGTCGACCGCCAGATGGCCGACTGCCCGCCCACGCCGGTCGAGTCGGAGCACATGCTCTTCCTGCTCTACACCTCGGGCACCACCGCCAAGCCGAAGGGCATCGTGCACACCACCGCCGGCTACCTGCTGGGCACCAGCGTGACCCACGAGATGATCTTCGACATCAAGCCCGACGATGTCTACTGGTGCGCCGCGGACATCGGCTGGGTGACCGGGCACAGCTACATCGTCTACGGCCCGCTCGCCAACGCCACGACCGGCCTGCTGTACGAGGGTTCGCCGGACACGCCGGCCTGGGACCGCTGGTGGCAGATCGTCGAGGACTACCGGGTGACGGTCCTGTACTGCGCGCCGACCGCTATCCGCGCCTTCATGAAGCAGGGCGAGGCGCTGCCGCAGGCGCACGACCTGAGCAGCCTGCGCCTCCTCGGTTCGGTCGGCGAGCCCATCAACCCGGAGGCCTGGCTCTGGTACCAGGAGCACATCGGCGGTGGCCGGGCGCCCATCGTCGACACCTGGTGGCAGACCGAGACCGGCATGATCATGATCACGCCGCTGCCCGGCGTGACGAGGAC
>JBEVDC010000077.1:0-8994 GCA_040514195.1 Candidatus Limnocylindrales bacterium
GTTCGAAGCGTGAGCGGAGGACCTCGGCTGCCTCGACATCGTCGGTCACGTGGACGACCAGGACATCCTCGGACACGGACCGCCCGAAGTTGACCGCCTGGACGACAGCCCGGTTGATGCCCGGCACCGGGATGACGACCCGCTCCCTGCGCCACGGCGGGCCGATGACGGCCTCAGGACGGACCTCGAGCTCCTTCGCCTGCTCGCGGTACTGGCGCTCGATGAACAGCATGATCCCGACCAGGACGGGGATGATGACGACCACGAGCAGCGACTCCGGGGCCTTGAAGATGGTGACCACGACAGCCACCACGCCGGTCAGCACGGCGCCGAAGGCGTTGATCGAGATGCGGTACACCCAGCCGGGCGTCCGATCTCGGAGCCAGTGGCGGACCATGCCGCTCTGGCTGATGGTGAAGCTGACGAAGACGCCGACCGAGTAGAGCGGGATGAGCAGGTGCGTCTCGCCGCCGAAGAAGATGACCAGGCTGGCCGCCACGACGCCCAGCACGACGATGCCCAGGCTGAAGGCCAGCCGGTCGCCCCGGAACGAGAACTGCCGCGGCATGAAGCCGTCCTGGGCGAGGATGGCGGCCAGGCGCGGGAAGGCGTTGAAGGCGGTGTTGGCGGCCAGGAAGAGGATCAGCGCCGTGAACAGCTGGAGCAGGTAGAAGCCGATCGAGTCGCCGCCGTAGATGGTCGAGGCGACCTGGGCGATGATCGTCTGTGACACGCGCCCGGTTTCCGGATCGTCCAGTGGCGCCAGCCCGAACGCGTCGGCCACGAAAGTGATGCCGATGAAGAGGATGGCCAGCAGGATGGCCATCGCGGTCAGGGTCGTAGCGGCGTTCTTCGGCTCGGGCGGCTTGAATGCCTGGACCCCGTTGGCGATGGCCTCGGTACCCGTCAACGCGACCGAGCCGGCCGAAAAGGCTCGCAGTAGCAGGATGATGCCCGCCGCCTCGGTCAGGTCCACGGTCCCCTCGACGATCTCGGACGGCGGCACGCCTTCGCCGAGCACGACCACTCGGTAGACGCCGATGGCGATCATGAGCAGCGCCGAACCGACGAAGAGGTAGGTGGGGACGGCGAAGATGTTGCCCGCCTCGCGCAGGCCGCGCAGGTTGGCGAGGGTCATCAGGGCGATGACGGTCACGCCGATGAGGACCGCATGCGGGCGCAGGTCGGGGAAGGCCGAGCCCAGCTGCTCGACCGCCGAGGAGGTCGAGACGGAGACCGTCAGGATGTAGTCCACGAGCAGGGCGGCCGCCGCGACCAGGGCAAAGCCGCGGCCCAGGTTCGCGCGTGCGACCGCGTAGGCGCCGCCGCCCTGGGGGTAGGCGTAGCCGATCTGGCGGTAGCTGGTCGAGACGATGGCCAGCAGGATGGCGATGGCGATGGCGATCTCGAGGCTCAGGAAGAGGGCGGCCGAGCCGGCCACGATCAAGGCGCGCAGGATCTCCTCGGTTGCGTAGGCGCTGGAGCTGATGGCGTCCGAGCTGAAGATGGCCAGCGCCTTCTTCTTCGAGAGCCGTTCCTCGCCCTCTTCATCCGTGGCCAGCGGCCGGCCGATGAGGACCGCCTTGGCCCGCGACCAGAGGCGTCCGCCGGAGGTCGGCGACGTGCTCGCAGCCGCACGTGCGGTCAGCACGCCGCGGCCGGTGTACTTGAAGTACGGCGCGTGGCGGCGCTCGACGCGGACACGTCGGTCGCCCGGCTTCTGGCCGGGCAGCTCACCCGGCTTCTGGCCCGACGACTGAGGCTCTCGGTCGGTCACGTTCGCCGCTCGCGGCGATAGGGGAGCGAGGTGACGACCGTGTGAGGCCGTCCGATGATGGCGCGCCGGATCCGGTTCGAGAGCTGGTTGTACAGGACGCGCTCCCACCAGTGGCTGGCCACGTATTCGGGGATGATCACGATGGTCATCACCTCGTCGGTCGCCGGTGCGACCATGTCAAGGTAGGCCAGGAAGGGCGGCACGAGGGCACGATACGGCGACTCGACGATGACCAGCGGCACGCCCGGGATCTGGCGCTCCCAGGCCTCGCGCATGGCTGACGCCGCCTCGGCATCGTCGGTCACGTGCACGGCGCGCACGTCGTCGGCGATAGAGCGCCCGAAGTTGACCGCCTGCACGACCGGCCGCGAGATGTTGGGCACGGGCACGATGACCCGCTCGCGCCGATGGGGTGGCTCGATGACCTGGTCCGGGCGAACCGCCAGCTGCCGGGTCGTCTCATCGTACTCGTGGTGGATGAAGCGCATGAGCGCGACCAGCAGGGGGATGAGCACGATGACGATGAGCGACGTAGGAGCCTTGGCCGCCGTCACCACCACGGCCACCGTGCCGGTCACCGCGCAGCCCGTGGCGTTGATGGCCAGGCGATACAGGTAGCCGTGGGGCCGCTCGCGCAGCCAGTGACGGACCATGCCGGCCTGGCTGATGGTGAAGTCGATGAAGACGCCGACGGCGTAGAGCGGGATGAGCAGGTGCGTCTCGCCCTGGAAGACGACGACCAGCGAAGCCGCCACGACGCCCAGCACGACGATACCCAGGCTGAAGGCCAGCCGGTCGCCGCGAAAGGCGAACTGCCGTGGCATGAAGCTGTCCTGGGCCAGGATCGCGGCCAGCCGCGGGAAGGCGTTGAACGACGTGTTGGCGGCCAGGAAGAGGATGAGCGCCGTGAAGACCTGGAAGAGATAGAAGGGGACCGTGCCCGCGCCATAGATGACCTCAGCCACCTGCGCCAGCACCGTCTTCGACGCCGGCCCCTCGACGTGCGTGATACCGAAGTTGGTGGCCAGGAAGGTGATGCCCACGAAGAGGACGCCCAGCAGGAGCGCCATGACCATCAGCGTCCGGGCGGCATTGCGCGATTCCGGCGGTTGGAAGACTGGTACCCCGGTGGCGATCGCCTCGGTCCCGGTGAGGGCCACGGAACCTGCCGCGAAGGCGCGGATCAGGAGCAGGACGCTGACGGCCTGAAGCGTGTCCGCGCTCTGCTGCGCGATCTCGGGAGCGTAGTCGGCCCCATCGCCAAGCACGACGATGCGATAGACGCCGATGCCGATCATGAGCAGCGCGGAGAAGACGAAGAGGTACGTCGGGACGGCGAAGATGTTGCCTGCCTCGCGGATGCCGCGCAGGTTGGCGAGCGTGATGAGGGCGATGGCGCCCACGCCCATCACGACGCTGAAGCCGTGGATGGCGGGCACGGCCGAGGAGATCTGCTCGACCGCCGACGAGGTCGAGACGGAGACCGTCAGGACGTAGTCGATGAGCAGGGCCGACGCGGCCACGAGTGAAGCGGTCCGACCGAAGTTGCGCTTGGAGACGGAGTACGAGCCACCGCCCGTGGGGTAGGCGTAGACCACCTGCCGGTAGCTGAAGGCGACCAGCGCCAGGAGCAGGGCGACGGCCAGGGCGACCTCGACCGAGAGGAGGAGGGCGGCGACGCCACCGACCACCAGGGCGCGCACGATCTCCTCCGTCGCGTACGCGCTCGAGCTGATGGCGTCCGAGCTGAATATAGGCAGCGCCTTCTTCTTCGAGAGGCGCTCGCTCGCCTCCGCCTCGCTGGCCAATGGGCGCCCCACCAGGACGGCCTTGGCCCTGACCCAGAGTCGCTGTCCCGGGCTGCGCTCCTCGTGTGCCTTGGGCCGTGCCACGAGGACCCCGGGCGCCGAGTAGCGAAAGAGTTGGCTGTGCGGGCGCTCGACCCGCACGCGTCGGTCGCCTGGCTTCCGCCCGACCAGCTGCCCAGGGGTGTCCGCAGGCGGATCAGGCGCCTCGGGCTCACCAGGCGGCCCGACGCTCATTGGCCGTGATCGAGGCGGTCGATGAGCCGCTTCGGCAGGCCGACCCGCCGCATGCGCTCCTGGACAGCGGCGATGTCGTATGCCACGCGGCGCCACGCCATGGTGCCAACCTCCGTGTCGAGCACGGCCCCGCAGGCGCGCGGGTCACCGTCCCGGGGCTGGCCGACACTGCCTGGGTTGAGGAGCGTACGTCGCGCGTCGAGGGCGAGGCTGGATGCGTCAGACGGCGCGATGGTCTCAACCAGTCCGTCATCCTCGCGAAAGACGAGCGGCAGGTGGGTGTGGCCGATGAGCGCGTGGCGGGTGGTCAGAGCGGCGAAGTTGGCGCGCGCCGTCGGCGTCGTCAGGACGTACTCCCAGAGGGGCTCCCGCGGGCTGCCATGCGCCAGCGTGTAATCGCCATCGATGGCGATCTCCGGCAGCGCGGTCAGCCAGGCGCGGGTCGCGGCCGCGATGACCGACGCGGTCCAGAGCACGGCCGCTCGCGCCTCGCTGTTGAAGGCGGTGGTCGGCAAGTCGCCGATGGCCGCGGCGTCGTGATTGCCGCGGACGCCGGTCGCGCCGAGCTCACGCAGTCGCGCGACCACCGCATCCGGCTCCGGACCGTAGCCGACGACGTCGCCGAGCTGCCAGATGGCGTCGTAAGGCTCGAGGGCCGCGAGCACCGCCTCGAGCGCCGGCAGGTTGCCGTGGATGTCCGAGAGGACCGCGATCCGCACGGCTGAGAGGGTAGCAGGGAGGCCTGCGGCGCCGCCGGGTCGGTCGCCGCTCGGACCAGTGGGATCGCCGAGTCCCGGATCCCGCCTTGGTCAGCGACGATCCCGGCGCCGCTCCGCCGGGGACCGAGGGTAGGCGGTCGGCGTCGGATGGTCCGCGCGCACGACGACGAGGCGGTGGTCCTCGAGGCCGGGAACGCGGACCGCCTCGACGCCTTCGAGGACGCCGCCCAGGACGGACAGCAGGCGCTCGGCGTCGGCCAGCTCGTCGGCCAGGGTGGGTCGCTCGACCGCGCCCGGCCGCCGGTGGGGCGAATGGTCCGCCGGAAGCGTCTGGTCGACGCCTGCGCGCTTCCAGGCCACCAGCCGGCCGCCTCGCCGCAGGAAGGGAAGACCGAGCTCGACTAGTTCAGTCAACGAACCGACCGCCCTGGCGGTGACGAGATCTTGCCGTCCACGATGGCGCCGGTCGTACGCGAGCACCTCGGCCCGCTGGGCGAGGACCTCGAGCTGGGGGGCTGGCTCGCCCCCGTGCTCCACGACGCTGACGGCGGCTGCTCCGGCGACCTGGAGGAAGCGCGCCTTCTTGGCCACCGAGTCGACCAGCGTGACCCGTCGCGCGGGCAGCGCCAGCGCGAGCGGCAGACCGGGGTAGCCGGCCCCGCTGCCAAGGTCGAGCAACGCCGGCCGCTTCACGATGCCCATGGCCCGCACGATCGAGATGGCGGTCAGCGCATCGGCGACGTGATCGAGTGCGATCGCAGCCGGCATGCGGATGGCCGTCAGGTTGATGGCCGCGTTCCAGGCCAGCAGCAACCGCACGTGGGCCTCGATACCGGCGCGGACGCCCGGCCGCAACTCGATGCCGATCGAGCGCAGCGCTGCATCAAGTGCGACCGCGAAGTCCGGCTCGATCGGCGGGCAGAGGTTGGGATCGGTGGGCAGCGGCGCGCGTTCGACAGTTCGTGCGTGCCGCGTCGAGACGTCATCGCTCACGCGAGGCGTCATCGCTCACGCGGTCGCGGCTGCCGCACGCCGACCGTTCATCCCGAGCATGCGACGAGGGCGGCGGAGCCGCGCCTGGCCGGCACTCCTCTTGCACCGGGACCTGGGCCGCGTTCTCGACCGCCCTCGACGTGGAGAGGTCCTGTGCACCATCGACCTTTCAGTCTTCCGCTGCCCGTCTGGTCTCGTCCGGGTCTCCCCGGCCGCCGCGCGAGCCTCGTTACCCTACTCGGCCCCGGCGTCAGCGTCCCGGCGCCGTCGGTGCCGGGCGAATCTCGGCCCCCGGCGGCCTCACGTCAACGGGGTTATCCACGAGCTTCTCCACGGTGCCCAGAATCGTGGATAACTCGGCCTGCGCGAGGTGCCGTTGTGGACGCCGCGCTCAGTCGCTCGGCGGGCGAGGCGTCCGGACCGGGCGACCCATGGAGCGCCGCACGACGTCCATGACCTCCTCGGTGTAGGCGTTGGCATCACCGGTCGCAACAGCGTGTCGCAAACAGCCAGCCACGTGGTCCTCCATGACCAGCAGCGATACGGCATCGACCGCCGCGCGCAGGGCGGCCGTTTGCTGAAGGATGTCGATGCAGTACTCGTCTCGCTCGATCATGCGGCCGATGCCCCGGACTTGACCCTCGATGCGAGACAGGCGGCGGAGCAGCTGGGCGCGATCCTTGGTGTAACTGTGGCGGAACGTCGTGGCCTCGTCCTCGCCCGATCGGGTGGCAGCAGGCACGGCGCCTCCTTCGGGATGGATACTGGAGGGGAGTATAGCCGATGGTGCTGCCACTTCCACGCCGCCCTAGCCCGCGACCGGCTAGACTGGCGTTCCATGGAAGGCGGTGACCGGCTCCGCTCGCGCCTGGCGTCCCTGCGATGCGCAGACTGCGGTCGGGCCTATGGCGACGGCCACGTGCGGATCCGGGCCGAACGTGGGGCGGTCTCTTTCGTGGACCTCATCTGCCGTGACTGTGGCGGCTACGCCTCAGCCATCGCGACGTTGGTCATGGATGCGTTCTACACGCACATCGAGCTCGGCGAGCTCGACGAACAGGCCCGTGGCAGCGTGGAGATCGACGACGTCCTCGCGATGGAGCACTTCCTGGCCGATTTCGACGGCGATTTCCGGCGTCTCTTTGGCGAACACGGCGTGATCGACGGATCGTCGCCCGCGTGACGGCGGCAGACTCCAAGCCCGTCACGGCGCCAGGATCGGAGCGCGTGTCAGCGTCATCATTCGCCCACGCCAGCGAGGCGGAGCTGGCGCGCATCCTGGACTACTACCAGGTCGAGTGGCAGTACGAGCCGCGCACGTTCCCCATCCTCTACAACCTCGATGGCGAGGTCGTGGAGAGCTTCGCGCCCGACTTCTACCTGCCCGAGTTCGACCTCTACGTCGAGCTCACGACCCTCAAGCAAAGCCTCGTGCGCAAGAAGAACCGCAAGCTGCGGCGCCTCCGCGAGCTTTATCCAGACGTCCGCATCAAGCTCTTCTACGCCCGTGACTTCAAGGCGCTCCTCCTCAAATACGGTCGCTTCGATCTGGCAGCGTCTTTGAGCGGCGAAGAGGGCCAGGCTCGGCCGACGGATCCGGACTCCGGCGTCCAGGGCGCTTCGCCGGCGAGCCTATCGACCGATGAGCACCGAGCACCTCCAATCGACACCCCGGACACACAGGAGCCGGCCGCCGCAAGTGCGGATCCAGCATCGCCAGCGGCGCCCGCCGGTGCCACCCACCTTGGTCGCTCCCGTCGTCACCGTCGTCGCCGACGCGGCGCTACGGCCATCGGTTGAGCGGCGTCACCGACGCCCGCAGGAGGCCACCGCACCGACGCATGCACCACGCAGACCTGACCGCCGATGTCGCCACGATCCTCGTTAGCGAGGCGCAGATCCAGGCCAAGGTGATCGAGCTCGGCGCGCGTCTGAGTGCCGACTACGCCGGCCGCGAGTTGACGTTGGTGAGCGTCCTGAAGGGCTCACTGCCCTTCATGGCCGACCTCATGCGGGCGATCTCCATCCCCGTGACCATCGACCTCATGGAGGTCAGCTCCTACGGCGGCACGGCCACCGAGTCCTCCGGGCTGGTGCGGATCCTCAAAGACCTATCGTCCTCGATCGATGGTCGGGACGTGCTCATCGTCGAGGACATCATCGACACCGGCTTGACCCTCAACTATCTGATCCGATACCTGGCGGGCAAGGCACCGCGCACGCTGCGCATCTGCACCCTCCTCGACAAGCCTGCACGTCGGCTGGTCGAGATCGAGATCGACTATCGCGGCTTCGAGATTCCCGACCAGTTCGTCGTCGGTTACGGTCTCGACTACGGCGAGCTGTACCGCAACCTGCCGTACATCGGCGTCCTGCGGCCCGAGGTCTACGGCGGCACATGAATCGGCGGACGATCGGGCGGGGTCGCGTCGTGGCTGGTATCGGTGCCATCTTGACGCTCATCGGCTGCTTCCTGCCGTGGTACACGGTGGGTGGCGACGGCGGCCTGCCGGCCATCAGCAGCAACGCCTTCGAAGGCATCGGCATCCTCGTCTTCCTGGCGGCGGTCGGCATCCTGTCCCTCATCGCTCTGCCGTACGCCGCCGGCGATCAGCCCCTGGGCATCGATCGTCCGGCTGCCTTCGTGCTCGCTGTCGCTGTGGGCGTCGCGGGCTTCCTCATCCGCGCCTTCCAGCTCTTCGGCCTCGAGGCGCTCGGTCTGCCGGACCGAGCGCTCGGCTTCTGGCTGGCGGCGCTCGGGCTGGTGGTCATGGCCTGGGGCACGGCCGACATCGTCGCCGAGCATCGCCCCGGCTGATCTAGCGGTCCGAGGTACGGCCAGACCAGATGCGCCTTGCCGCCGCGGCCGGAGCGTGGTAGAACGCGCGGTACGAAATCGGGCGATGCGTGGCTTCGGAGTCTCGTGGGGGGACGCCTGAGCAGGAGGAGGCAGCCGTGCCATCACGACGCATCGCCGTCGTCATCTCGACCTTCATGCTCGCCCTCGCCGCCTGCGGAGGTGGTGCAGGGACCAGCGGATCGCCCTCGGCAGGGGCCTCGGGCGGATCGCCCTCGGCAGCGGCCTCGGGCGGATCGCCCTCGGCAGGGTCCCCGGACGACATGCTCGCGAGGATCAAGTCGAATGGCGTCATCCGCGTCGCCACCGACGCCAACTACGCACCGCAGTCGTTCCTCAAGCCGGACGGTACGGGCGAGGGCTTCGACATCGACGTGGCGAATGAGATCGCCAAGCGGCTCGGCGTGACGGCCGAGTTCCAGTATCCGCAGTGGGCCGTCATCGAAGGCGGCAATTGGGCCGACCGCTTCGACATCAGTGTGGGCTCCATGACGGTCACGGAGACGCGCAAGAACGAGATCTTCGACATGACGCAGCCGTACTACTACACGCCGGCCCAGATGTCCGTCATCACCGACTCCGGCATCACGTCCCTCGACGGCTTGG
>JBEVDC010000213.1:0-3122 GCA_040514195.1 Candidatus Limnocylindrales bacterium
CGGCGGGCGTCGCGGATCGCTCGTCGGAGCCCGCGGGCCCGTGACTGGCGGCTCCACATGGAGGGCCTGGAGGGGGTCATCCAGACGATCGACTTCGACGACTGAGTATCCGCGCGTCTGGTGACCGCCAACCAGACGGAGGCAGGGCACAGGGGCCATGCCTCCGTCCATCTCCTGCCGGCGCTGACGCGACCGAACCTTGGGTCGCGGACACGGGGGTTGGTCAGGCGGCGGCTGGCAGGTCCCGATGCACGTCCTCGTCGTTGACGAGCTGTGCGAGGCAACGCTCGCACAAGAGCGGCACCACAGGCTCGAAGTCGGCCGTTACGACGTCGACGGCCTCGCCGCAAGCCTCGCAATCCAGGTCGGTCAGGTCGTTGATGAACATGGCGCGATCCTGGACAGTCGGCGTGCCACCTAGCCTGTCACAGCAGCTGACAGCTCGACCCTAGTTCGGCGCGGAGATGGTCGACTTCGAGGCCATCAGGTCGACGACCTGCTTGTCGGTGGTGTAGGCATCGCCGACCTGACCCTGGGTCACGAACAGGACGCTGCCCTGCGCGCCGCGGTCGACGAGGTAGAAGTAGCGCTGGGTGCCGACTGTATATGGCGCCCTGCCGATCCACGAGACCTCGGCCACCGTCGCTGGCAATCCGGAGACCTTGGTCGCCTTCTTGGAGAGGACCTTCCACTTGGCTGGGTCGGTCAGCGCATCGAGCGCCTGCTGGTACGGCGTCTCGTCGGCCAGCACGGCGACCGGCGCATCGGGGAAGGTCTGGTCGGGCGGGATGACGATGGGCGCGGAGTCGAAGAAACCGCAGGCGTACTGCGGGGGCTCGTCCACGGTGTACCAGTTCGCCGGGTAGACGACCTGCACGCCGGTGTTGGGCTGGTCGCATGACGTCGTCGGGACCGGCGCCGCGGTCGGCGCCGTCGTTGGCCCGGGCGTGCCGGTCGGAGCCGGCGCGGCGGTCGGGCCGGCCGTCGGCTCCGATGTCGGCGACGTGGTCGGCTCGGCGCTCTCGCCAGCCGAAGCGCTCGGACTCGGGGTCGGTGACCGCGACGAACTCGGCGATGGCGATGGGCTGGGCGATGGCGATGGGCTCAGGCTCGGCGCGGTCGTCGCCTCCGGAGATGGTGAGGGTGACGGGGCCGCCACGGGAACAGGGTTGACGAAGGCCCGGAAGAGGAGGGCCAGGACGATGGCCAGACCCGCCACGCCGGCGATCAGGATCCAGATGCTCGGGTTCGAGCCCCCGCTGGTCGCGGTCGGAGGCGTGGACGGCGGCGGGGCCGTGGGCAACTCGTCGGTCATCGGTCGATCGATCCTCTTCGGAGGTTAGGCGCAGGGAGGCGCGGCGTCGCGCAGGCTACCAGAGCGGTCGCTGCTTGCCGGGTGCCCCGCCGCTCACGGTGGCGGGCCGCACCTCGGGGCGCCGGCATGTCCGTCCACATGTCGACGATCCTCTGCCACAATCGCACGGTCGCACCAGGTCCTGCGACGAAGGCGCTCAAGCGCGAACCGGGAGGCCCCGATGGCCGTCGACACCACGACCTCGATGAGCAGCGCGGAGATCGTCCGCCTCAGCCGCGAGCACACATTTTTCTCGTGGTCGATCCAGGGCCAGCTCGACCCGATCGCCATCGATCACGCCGAGGGCGTCTATCTCTACACGCCGGAGGGCCAGCGCATCCTCGACTTCAACAGCCAGCTGATGAGCGTCAACATCGGTCACGGCAACAGGCGTGTCATCGACGCCATCACGGCCCAGGCGACCAAGCTCCAGTACGTCCAGCCGGCCTTCGTGACCGAGTCGCGTGCGCGCCTCGGTGCCAGGCTCGCCGAGCTGTTGCCGGGCGACCTCGATAAGGTCTTCTTCACCCTGGGCGGCGCGGAAGCGATCGAGAACGCGATCAAGCTGGCTCGCCACTACACCGGCCGGACCAAGATCCTCAGCCGCTATCGCTCATACCACGGCGCGACCCTGGGGGCGATGACCTTGACCGGCGACCCACGGCGCTGGGCCAACGAGCCCGGGCTGGTCGGCGTCGTCCGCTACGCCGACACGCACCGCTGGGGCGAGCCCGAGCCGCGCCCGGCCGCCGAGTCACTACAGGGTCTCGAGGACGTCATCCGCTACGAGGGGCCGCAGACCATCGCGGCCGTCTTCCTGGAGACCATCGTCGGCACCAACGGCATCCTCATCCCGCCCGACGGCTATATCCAGGGCGTGCGCGAGATCTGCGACCGGTACGACATCCTGATGGTCGCCGACGAGGTCATGGCGGGTTTCGGGCGGACCGGCAAGATGTTCGCGATCCAGCATTGGGACACCGTGCCCGACCTCATGACCATGGCCAAGGGCCTGACGTCCTCCTACCTGCCCCTCGGCGCCGTGGCCATGCGCCGCAAGATCGCCGAGGCCTTCGAGACCAAGATGTTCTACGGCGGCCTGACCTACTCCTCGCACGCCGTGTCATGCGCCGCCGCGCTGGCGACCTTGCAGGTCTACGAGGAGGATGGGCTGGTCGAGCACTCGGCACGGATGGGCCCTGTCATGCGCCGGCACCACCAAGACCTCTACGACCGACATCCTTCCGTGGGCGCGATGCGCAACCTGGGCCTCTTCGGCATCCTCGACCTCGTGCGTTCGCGCGAGCCCTGGACGCCGATGACCCCGTTCAACGGCACCTCGGACGAGATGAAGGCAGTCGGCAAGTACCTGCGCGAGCACGGCCTCTACACGATGATCGCCAACAACTCGATCCACACCAACCCGCCGTTGTGCATCACCGAGGAGCAGCTGGCCGAGGGCTTCGCCATCATCGACGGTGCCCTCGACATCGCCGACCAGGCCGTCTCAGCGTAGGGCGGCCGTCCGTCACGGTCCCGTCGGGCCCCGGACCGACATGGTCACTCCCTAGGGGCTGCTGCCGGTTACTCTTCGTCCATGAGCGCTCGACGCCGCGTGCGTCCCATCCTCGGCTCCCTCGGCGTCATCGCCTTCATCCTGCTGACCTGGTTCCTGCTCAAGGTGCTGGCAGGTGATCCATGGCGACTCGATGCCGCGAACCCGACCGCGATCAGCTGGGACCCGCCGTTTCGCTGGAAGCCGGTCAAT
>JBEVDC010000025.1:0-8152 GCA_040514195.1 Candidatus Limnocylindrales bacterium
AAGGTCAAGAAGCCGGCCGCCGCGGCGACCGGCCTCAGCCTGCTCGAGGTCGACCACTGCGTCGGCAACGTCGCGCTCGGCGACATGAACCGCTTCGTCGACTACTACCGCGACGTCATGGGCTTCGCGCAACTCATCCATTACGACGACAAGGTCATCCACACCGACTACTCCGCTCTGATGTCGAAGGTCATGACCAACGGCAATGGACGGATCAAGTTCCCGATCAACGAGCCCGCTGCAGGCAAGAAGAAGAGTCAGATCCAGGAATTCCTGGACTACTACCTCGATGCCGGTACGCAGCACATCGCGCTCCGGACGGAGGACATCGTCGGCACCGTTCGGCAGCTCCGCGAGAACGGCATCGAGTTCCTGGGCATGCCACACGCCTACTACGAGTCACTGGCCGATCGGGTCGGCGATGTCGGCGTGCCGATCGAGACCCTTGAGGCGCTGGGCATCGAGGCCGACCGCGACGAGGAGGGTTATCTCCTCCAGATCTTCACCCGCCCCATCCAGGACCGGCCGACGTTCTTCTTCGAGATCATCGAGCGCCACGGCTCGCGCGGCTTCGGCGTCGGCAACTTCAAGGCCCTCTTCGAGGCCATCGAGCTGGAGCAGGCGCGCCGCGGCAACCTCTGACGGAGCGTCCGGCGCGACTCGGCGACCCAATCGCGGCCAGCCGGTCGCGCCTCGCGCCCGTCGCAGCTCGGCGGCATTAACGGCCGAATGTTGGCGCCGTACCATCCGCGCACAGGTCGACGCACCGGGGAGGGTCTGGGCGATGGCACGGCTTTGGGGACGACGGCTGTTCCTGGTCGCCGCTTGGCTCTTCGTTGTCGGCCTCCTCTACCAGGTCTACCTGGCGGGGATGGGCGTGTTCGCGGGCAGTTTTGAGTCCCACGTCGGCTGGGGCTATCTCATGGGCCTGGTGCCGATCGTGCTTTTCGTCCTGGGGCTCATCGGTCGGGTCGGGCGCCGCGACATCGTGCTCACGGTCGTGCTCTTCCTGCAGGGCATCCTGCAGACCGTCTTCATCGTCCAGCGCGAGACGAACCCTGCGATCGCGGCCATGCATCCGGTCAACGGTGTGCTGATGCTCATCATCGGCATCTATCTCAGCGTCGACGCCTGGCGGATGGTTCGCGCAGAGCGCTCGGCCGCAGCCTAGGAGGGCTCGTGGACCTGTCGCCGTACCAGCCCTGGATCGTCTTCACCCACGTCGCCGCGGCCTTCGCCTTCATCGCCGCCCACGGGGCCTCGATGGCCGTCTTCTTCCGACTCCGCAGGGAACGCGACCGAACGAAGCTGACCACGCTCCTCGATCTGTCGAGTTACACGTTGGGCGTCCTCTACGTGGCATTCCTCGTCCTGCTGCTGGCCGGGATCCTGGCCGGCATCGTGGGCGGCTGGTGGACCAACGGCCGTCTCTGGCTCTGGATCGCCCTGGTCGTGCTCGTGGTCGTCGTCGGGCTGATGTACGGCCTGATGACCACTAGCTACGGCAAGCTTCGTCAGGCGCTCGGGATCGCGACCCCGAGCGACGCGAAGAAGGGCATCGTGCTCGAGCCAGCGCCGGACGAGGTCCTCGAGGCCCTCCTGACGTCGTCGCGCCCGACGATCGGGGCCCTGACCGGGATCGCGGGCCTCCTGGTCATCATCTGGCTGATGGTCGTCAAGCCCTTCTGATGACGGCCCCGGCCGTCGTCTCGGCCGCTGTCCCGGCCATCGAGGTCGAGGCTCTGGTCAAGGTCTATCCAGGCGGCACGCGGGCCGTCGATGGCATCGACGTGACGGTCGAACGGGGCGAGTTCTTCGCCTTCCTCGGACCGAACGGAGCGGGCAAGACGACCACCATCCGCATCCTGACCACGCTCCTCCGAGCGACGTCGGGGCATGCTCGGGTCCTCGGCCTCGACGTCGGCAGGGAGGCAGGCACGGTTCGACGGCGGATCGGCTTCGCGATGCAGACCGTGGCGCTGGAGAGCCTGGCCACGGGACGGGAGAACCTCGAGATCGTCGGGCATCTGCACCGCGTTCCGGCCGCTGAGCTCCGGCAGCGTGTCGATGAGCTGCTCGACCTGATGGGGCTGTCCTCGGTCGCCGGGAAGCTGGCGGGCACGTACTCGGGTGGCATGCGACGACGCCTCGACCTGGCGACTGCCCTCGTCCATCGCCCGGATGTCCTCTTCCTCGACGAGCCCACCGAGGGACTCGATCCGCAGAGCCGATCCGCCCTCTGGGACGAGCTGGCGCGCATCAACCGCGAGGGCACGACCATGCTGCTCACGACGCACTACATGGAGGAGGCAGACCGGCTGTGCGCGAGGCTGGCGATCATCGACGCTGGTCGCATCGCCGTGGCTGGCACGCCGGCCGAGCTCAAGCGTGCCGTCGGCGCGGACACGGTGACGCTGCGTCTGGCGGCCACCGACGGGGCGAGCACGGCCGGAGCCCAGGCCTCAGCGGCACGACGGCTCGAGGGCTTCGAGCCGTTGGTCGGCCTCGAAGCGATCGAGGGCGGGATCCGCCTCGCGGTGCACGATGCCGAAGGGAACATCCCGGCGTTGTTGCGCAGGCTGGACGGTGATGACCTGCATGTCATCGGCGTGGCGCTCGAGCAACCCGACCTCGACGACGTATTCCTGCGCCACACCGGCCGCCATATCCGCGAGGAGGCCGCCGACCAGCCCCTCGAGCTTGGTTGGTAGGACGTCGAGCCGATGGCCTTCGCCTACGAGAGCTGGATCCTCGGTCTGCGATCGATCCGCCGGGTCTACCGGGTGCCCGCCAACCCGATCAGCATCATCCTCTTCCCGCTCATCCAGCTCTTCGTGTTCTCGCAGCTCTTCCGTGACATCGTTCAGCTACCGGCGTTCGTCGGCGAGGGGACCTACCTGCAGTACCTCGCACCGGGTCAGGTCCTGTTCACGGCCTTCTTCGCGGTCGCCTGGTCGGGCGGCAGCCTCCTGGCCGACTACCGCAACGGCTACCTCGACAAGCTCCGCGCGGCGCCCATCCACCGTTACGCCATCCTGGCCGGGGAGCTCGTGCCGCTTGCCATCTCGGTCGCGGCGATGTCGGGCACCATCCTGGTGGTCAGCGTCCTCCTCGGGGCCGAGGTAGCGACGGGTGTCCCGGGCGCCCTCCTGATCGTGGTCCTCGCGGCCGCCTTCGGTGTCGCCTGGTCTGGGGTCTCGTTCATCCCGGCGCTCGTGACCAAGAACGAGCAGGCCACGTCGACCT
The DNA here is from genome assembly GCA_040514195.1 of Candidatus Limnocylindrales bacterium. Lineage (GTDB taxonomy): Bacteria > Chloroflexota > Limnocylindria > Limnocylindrales > CSP1-4 > CSP1-4. The sequence continues at coordinate 3,247 of JBEVDC010000025.1, forward strand.
TCTCGCTGCTCCTCTTCCCGGTCGCCTTCATGTCGACCGCCTTCGTGCCGGCCGAGCTGATGCCTGACTGGCTCCAGACCTTCAACGGGTTGAACCCGATCAGCTACACGATCGAGGCGATGCGGGCGCTGATGAACGTCGGCTTCGATTGGCCGCTCATCGGCAGGGCCGCGCTGGCCATCGCCATCCTCGGGCTGATCTTGCAGGGTGGGACGTTGTGGGCCTTCCGGCGGCTGACCGCCTGAGTCGGGTCAGCTCGACGGCGCGTTGACCAACGCGAAGACCTGCCGCGCGCCGGTGATGCCCTTGAGTTCGTGCATGCCACGGTCTTCGAAGCTGAGCCCTGAGCCCAGCAGCAGATCGTGGGTCGTGCCTGAGATGAGGACCTCGCTGGCGCCGGCGAGGGCCATGATCCTGGCCGCCATGTGGACCGCCACCCCGCGCACGTTGCCCGGCACCAGCTCGACCTCGCCCGTGTGCACTCCGGCGCGAACCTGCATCCCGATCGCCTTGGCCGCGAGGCAGATTCCCCAGGCCGCGCGCACCGCCCGCTCGGAGCTGTCGAAGAGGGCCAGGAAGCCGTCGCCGGTGGTGTCGATCTCGCGACCCCGGAAGCGATCCAGCTCGTTCCGTCCCCGCTCGTTGTGCCGGGCAAGCAGCTCGCGCCAGGCGGCATCGCCGAGCTCCACGGCGGTCGCGGTCGAGTCCACGATGTCCGTGAACAGGATGGTCGAGAGGATGCGTTCGCCGCTGCCGACGACCGGCCGGGCGAATGACCGCATGCCAGCCCAGTCGATGGCGATCCAGGCGTCATCCCCGACGACCCAGGCGTCATGGCCTGGCGGGATCTCATATGCCTCGTTGGGGCCGATCTCGTAGGCGGAGCCGTCGTCGAGCGCGATGTGTGCCGTGCCCTGCATGGAGTAGCCCAGGTGGTGGTACTCACACGATGCCGTGCCGGCGATCGGGCTGACATGCTCCGACCATCGCCAGCCTGGTTCGAAGACCTGCTTGCCCACGACGGTATCGCCGATCTCGTAGATCTCGACACGACCGAACGGGAACTCGCGGACCTCGGCCGGTGACTCCAGGCGACGATGCTGCGGACGAACCATCGCCCGCATCATCGCACCCTTGCCATCCAAGCCGCCGCGCGGTCCGTTCATGCTGGCCATAGACTGGCGCGCCATGAGGATCGCCCACGTCCGTGCCCTCCATGCCGCCGCGGGCGCATCCTGGCGCCTGGCGGCGGCGCTTTCCGCAGGTGATGCACCAGCACGATGGCTCGATCTGGAAGTCGCGAGGCGTCGCGCCGTCCACGCGGACCCGCGCCTCGAGCACAACGCAGCGCTCTTCCGGCAGCCGATCACGACGCTTGATGCCCACCTGGCACTCGGGCTGCGGGTCGAGGCGCTGGGCGAACTGCTCGATGGCTTCAAGCCCCGCGAGGACGACGATCCGGCCATCCTGGAGGACACCGATCTGCGTTTTGGGCCGCCGATCCTGCGCCCGCCAAGCCTGCGCGACTTCTACGCCTTCGAGCGCCACGTGGCGACGATCTGGGCCCGGCGCGACAACCCGGTGCCCGAGGCCTGGTACCGGTTGCCGGTCTTCTACTTCAGCAATGTCTCCGAGATCCGCGGACCCGATGATCCTGTCTGGCGCCCGGCCGCGTCCCACGAGCTCGACTACGAGCTGGAGGTCTGTGCCCTGGTCGACACCCCGGCGATCAACCTGGCGCCGGAAGCGGCCGAGGAGGCGATCGGCGGGTTCACGATCTTCAACGACTGGTCGGCCAGGGATCTGCAGCGCGACGAGACGACCGTCCGCCTCGGCCCTGCCAAGGGCAAGGACTTCGCCTCGTCCATCGGGCCGTGGCTGGTGACGCCGGACGAGCTCGCCGACGCACGCGCCGGCAAGGGTTATGGACTGGCCATGACCGCGACCGTCAACGGTGTCGAGACCAGCCGTGGCACCTGGTCGTCGATCCATCACGGCTACGGGGAGATGCTCGCGCGCGCCTCCGCCGACGTCCACCTCCGGCCGGGCGACCTCGTCGGGAGCGGCACCGTCGGTGGTGGATGCCTGCTCGAGGTCAAGGACGAGACGCTCGGCCGGTGGCTCGAGCCCGGCGACGAGGTCGTGTTCCGCGTCGAGCGGCTCGGGGCGCTGCGCACGCCGATCGTGGCGCGCCCCGGTTCGTAGCGTGACGCCACGAAGCGCCGAAGGGACGAGGTCGTGAAATCGGCGGAGATCACGGTCCGGACCGGGTCGCGGGGCGGGTTGTTCGACATCACGGCGGAGTGCGAACGGTTCGTCGCCCTTGCCGGTGACGGCCTGCTCACCGTCTTCGTGCCTCATGCCACGGCCGGCGTGGTGGTCATGGAGCTCGGGGCTGGATCCGACGAGGATCTGACGGCCACGCTCGAGCAGCTGCTCCCACATGACGACCGGTGGCGCCACCGCCACGGCTCACCGGGTCATGGAGCCGACCACGTCCTGCCGCTCCTGGCCCCGCCCTCGATCACGATCCCGGTCCGCGATGGGCACCTTCGCCTCGGTACCTGGCAGTCGATCGCGATCCTGGACACGAATGCCGACAACGCGAGTCGGACCGTGATCCTGACGTTCATGGGCGGCGAGGCCGTCCCCTAGAATCGCGGCTACACCAGCTGGAGGGTCGCCGTGTTCTACGTCCGCCGTGGCAGCGTGCCGCCGCAGCGTCACACCCAGCATCGCGGGCCCGACGGTGCGCTCTATGCCGAGGAGCTCTTCGGGGTCGAGGGCTTCGTCGGACGCAACTCCCTCCTCTACCACCTCGTTCCGCCGACCCAGACCCACCTCGTCGAGCCCGTGCGCGAAGTGCGCATCGAGGCCGCCGATGACGGCCTCCATCGACACCGCCTGACCAAGACCGGCGACGTGCCCCTGGCGGGCGACGTGGTCGATGGTCGGATCCCGCTCTACTTCAACAGCGACGTGGTCATGGGCGTCGTTCGTCCTGCCCGGGCGATGCCAGCCGGACGCTTCTACCGGAACGGCGAGGCCGATGAGCTGCTCTATGTCCACGAGGGCACGGGGCTGTTCGACTCCGTCTTCGGCCCCATGCCGTATGGCCCGGGTGACTACATCGTCATCCCCATCGGCACGACCTGGCGCCTCGATCCGGTCGCTGGCTCGGCGCAGCGCATGCTCTGGCTGGAGTGCCCGTCGGAGCTCGAGCCGCCCAAGCGCTACCGCAACGACTACGGCCAGCTGCTCGAGCACGCGCCCTACTACCAGCGCGACATCCGGGTGCCGGGCGAGGCGCCCCCGCGGGAGGACGAAGGCGATTTCGTGGTCGAAGTCAAGATCGGGGGCCGGATCACGGCCTATCACTATCGGCACCATCCCTTCGACCTGGTCGGCTGGGACGGCTATCTCTACCCCTGGATCTTCAACATCGGCGACTTCCAGCCCATCACCGGCCGCGTCCACCAGCCGCCGCCCGTGCACCAGACCTTCCAGGCGCGGAACTTCGTCGTCTGCTCCTTCGTGCCCCGCAAGTTCGACTACCACCCGCTCGCCATCCCGGCCCCGTACAACCACTCGAACATCAACAGCGACGAGGTCATCTATTACGTGGCCGGTAACTTCATGAGTCGGCGCGGCGTGGAGATCAGCTCCTTCACCGTCCACCCCGCGGGCATCCCGCACGGACCACATCCAGGCACGGTCGAGGCCTCGATCGGTAGGGAGGCGACGGCCGAGCTGGCGGTCATGGTCGATACCTTCCGCCCGCTCAAGATCACGCGCCAGGCGATGGAGCTCGATGACCCTGGTTACCCGTACACCTGGCTCCCAGCCGAAGACGCCTCCGGCGAGGCTCAGCAGCTGGCCGAGCGCGGGCCGGAGGCGTTCCCGGACTGACGCCAGCGGCCACGGCCGCTCGGGTTCATCGACGTGCGCGGCGTTCAATCGGCGGCCTCCGGGCTGTCGTACCATCGGCCGGCCATGCCAACCGACCCGCTCCAGTCGCGCACCGACCTCCGACGCCGCGTCCTCGCTGGCGAAGTGACCTTCGGTGCCTTCGCCGGGCTCGCCTCCCCGGTCGCGGCCGAGATCCTCGGGCGAACGGGTCTTGACTGGGCGATCCTCGACCTCGAGCACAGCACGCTGACCGAGACCGACCTGCTGGCCGGCATCTACGCCCTCCAGGCGACGTCGGCCACGGCCCTCGTGCGGGTCGAGGAGGGCACCCGCCTGCGCATCGGGCGGGCGCTCGACTTCGGCGCCGAAGGGCTCATGATCCCGCGGCTCGAGACGCTCGAGCAGGTGCAGGACGCGGTCAGCTGGATGCGATTCCCGCCGGATGGCAACCGCGGCCTCGCCCTTTCGACCCGGGGTGCCGGCCAGAGCTCGGTCGCCCATGCGGACGTCCAGAAGCTAAACGCGTTGCCGCTGGGCATCATCCAGATCGAGAGCCCCCTCGCGGTCGCCACGGCCGACGCCATCGCAGCCATCGATGGGGTCGATGTCCTCTTCGTCGGCCCCACCGACCTGTCGCATAGCCTTGGCGTGCCCGGCCAGTTCAAGCATGCGACGTACCTGGCCGCCCTCGACTCGGTCGCGGCGGCCTGCCGCGTGCACGGCAAGGGGGCAGGCATCTTGCTCAAAGGCGCAGAGGACGTGCCCGCCCACCTCGACCGTGGCTACACCTTCATCGGTCTCGGCTCAGATGGCGGATGGGTAAGCACCGGCGCAGCCGCCGTGCTCGGGATGGCTCGGGCCTTCATCGGCTGACAAGGTGACGACCCCGGCGTAATATCCGTCGGGGTCGCCAAACTTCGACTCTGTTCGGGAGGACTTAGGGACTGGAAGCTGGTCCGAGAGCGTGCCCGAACCGCAGCGACTCGACGATGGCCTC
>JBEVDC010000034.1:0-10891 GCA_040514195.1 Candidatus Limnocylindrales bacterium
GCCACGCAGGGACCGGTGGCCCGCGATCTCCGCTTCCTGTTGACGCTCGATCACGTGACCTATGAGCTGGAACGGATGGGCGACCACGCGTCCTCCGTCGCCAAGCAGGTCCGGAAGCTGGCTCCGCACCCGCCGCTCAAGGGCTACGTGGATCTGCCTCGGCTCGGATCGCTCGTGGCCGACCAGGTCCGTGGCATCCTCCACGCCCTGGTCGACGTCGACGTCGAGCGCGCCCGCCGCGTGGCGGCGGTGGACGACGAGATCGACGACCTCTACCACCGCATCTTCGACGACGTCGTGGCGCTCATGCGCCAGGATCCCGACAATGTCGACCGCGGCACGCGCATCCTCTTCGCTGCGCACTACCTCGAGCGCATCGGTGACCGCGTCACGAACATCGCCGAGGACATCGTCTTCCTGGCCACGGGCCAGATCGAGGACCTCAACCCCTGACGGCTGGACAGACCGGCCCTCGTACGCTTCGCCTACGTCGCCGACTTCGGCGCGCAACGTGATGGGGGAGGCGTGCATGGCCGCTCACACGAAGGTCGCGCCAGGGTGACGGAGCTGCTCCTCCTTCGCCACGCGCACGCCGGGGACCCCATGGCCTGGACGAAGTCCGACGACATCCGGCCACTCTCGAAGAAGGGACGCGACCAGGCTTCCCGGATGGCGGCGCACCTGGCCAGCGTCGGCGTCCGCCCGGATGTCATCGTCTCCAGCCCGCGAAAACGGGCCGTCGAGACGGCGGAGCCCGTCGCGGCCGCCATGGGACTCGAGGTACGCATCGACGAAGGCCTCGCAAAGCCCTTCGGGCTGGCCGAAGCCGAGCGCCTGCTCGTCGATCTCGGAAACCCGGAGCGGCCCATGCTGGTCGGTCACGATCCCGACTTCACGTCACTCGTCGCGGTCCTCTGCCACGCCCCGTCGGTGCCGGTCCGCAAGGGGGCGCTCGTCCGGGTCGACGCTCCGCGACCGCTCTGCCCGGGCTGCGGCACCCTCCGCTGGCTGCTGCCGCCGGACCTGCTCCCGAAAGCCTGACGCCGGGCGCCTCAGGGCTACCCCGCGATGACTGGCAGACGAAGTCCAGCCAGGGGCTCGTCTGGCGCGAGGCGGACGGCCAGCCGCTCGCCGACCGGCTGTAGCTCGCGCGCCAGCCGCGCCAGGCGTTCGATGGCGATCGGATCGAGCGCGTAGTAGACCCACGTCCCGCGACGCTCGGCGGTCACGACGCCGGCATCGACCAGGACCCGCATGTGATGCGAGACCGTCGGTTGCGAGAGCTCGATGCAGACGGTCAGGTCGCAGGCACAGGTCTCGCGCTCGGCCGCGAGCTGGCGGACGATGGCCAGACGCATGGGGTCGGCGAGCGCGTGAAGGAGCTGGGCATCGGGATCACTGCGGCGAGGCATGCCCGCATGATATAGGCCGTTGTCTATATTGACAATGGTCTATCTATCACCTACCGTCGGTGACATGACGGACGTCATCCTCGCCGGCGTGCTGGCCGGGCTCGGGGTCGCCATCCCGGTCGGCGCCATCGCCGTGCTCATCATCGAGACCTCGGTCCGTCAGGCAGCGTAGGAGCACCGATATGACCACGACACCGACCCCATCCGACGCGCTCACCGAGTCCGTCCGCGACCATTACGCCCGCACGGCGCTGAGCGTCCTCGAGTCGCCCAGCGCGACGGCCGTCTGCTGTGACGACGGCTGCTGCGACAGCACGGATGCTCGATGGGGCGCACAGCTCTACGACGTCAGCGATCGCGCATCGCTGCCGGATGCGGCGGTCCTGGCCAGCCTCGGCTGCGGCAACCCGACCGCCGTGGCCGAGCTTCGCGAAGGCGAACGCGTCCTCGACCTCGGCTCCGGTGGCGGCATCGACGTCCTGCTCTCGGGGCAGCGTGTCGGCCCCACTGGCCGCGCCTTCGGGCTGGATATGACCGACGAGATGTTGACGCTCGCCATGCGTAACGCCGAGGCGGCGGGTGCCACCAATGTCGAGTTCCTCAAGGGGCGCATCGAGGCCGTCCCGCTGCCGGCCGCGTCGATCGACGTCGTCATCAGCAACTGCGTCGTCAACCTCTCGGCCGACAAGCCGGCCGTGCTCGCCGAGATGGCGCGTGTGGTCCGCCCCGGCGGCCGAATCGGCATCAGCGACATCGTGGCCGACGATGGGCTCAGCCCAACGGAACGCGCGGAGCGCGGCAGCCACGTCGGGTGCATCGCCGGCGCGCTCTCATTCGAGGAGTTCCGCGTCGGTCTCGAGGCGGTCGGCTTCCGCGATGTTTCGGTCACGCCGACACATGCGGTCGCCGACGGCATGTGGTCGGCCATCGTCAAGGCCGTCCGCAGCTAGCCGTCGTCAGTCGAGCGGACGCGCCTCGACGCAGACGAAACGCAGGCCGAGGCGTTCCAAGCGTCGGACGGTCGCCTCCCGCCTGACCGCGAAGGCGGCGAGCCCGAGGCCGGCGTCCCGGACCTGCCGTGCTGCGACGTGCGTGATGGAGCGCCACTCGGCGGCGATGCCGGCGCAGTCGAGGGCAACGGCACGCTCGACGACGGCACCGTCGAGCCGGTCGCTGTTCAACCAGCGTGGCCAAAGCGGCAGGCTTCTCGCGAGGGCCGTCAGGACCTCCGGCAGGAATGAAGACGCGACCGCAGCCGCTGGCTCTGTACCCCGCGCGGATTCAAGCATGGCGGTCAGCCGTTCCGTCGGGACGACCTTGAGCTCGACGTCGAGGAAGGCCGTCGGCGGCACGGCCGCCAGCACGTCGGCGAGCATCGGCACGCCGGCCCTGGCCAGGGTCGCCGCGTCGGTGTCCTCGACGCGGACGTCCATGCCCTGGACCCTGGCCAACGATGCGTCGTGGATGACGACAGGGGTCCCGTCGGCCGCCAGGCGGACGTCGAACTCGAGCCCGTCCGAGCGCGCAGCCAACGCCCCCATGACGAGCGCGGCCAGACTGTTCTCGGGCGCCACGCGCCAGTCCCCGCGATGGGCCAGTCGCAGGATGCGATCCGCCGGCTGACGCTCCGTCGCAGGTCGGGACGACCTCGGACCGACCGCCATCAGCCGCCGATCTCGAGCTCGGCCAGGACCCCGCGATGGTCGGACGGGTAGAGGGTCGAGTCGTCGGTCGCCGGACGGTCGAAGGCCAGCCGCGCCGAGCGGACGCCGACGGGGCCGGCGACCCAGACGTAGTCGAGGCAGCGAGGGTCGCCGTCAGTGTCCATGGCCGGCGCCTGCAAACCTGACGGCCAGGTCACCTCTGGCTCGGAGCCGTTCGCCTCGTGGTAGGCAGATCGGAAGCCCGCCGCGACCATCCGAGCATACGTCGGTGTGAGCGGGTCGGCGTTGAAGTCGCCGGTCACGATCGTGGCATCCACGGCCGGCAGGCTTGCCAGCCAGCCCAGCAGGGCACTGACCTGACCAGCTCTCAGTCGGTCGTGCTCGTCGCCAAGCAGGTGATGGAGGTGGGTGTTGACGAGCCGGACGCGCAGGCCGTCGGCCAGCACCAGCTCGGCGCGGCCGGCGCTCCGGCTGAGGCCCAGGTCGAGGCGATCCTCGTCCTCGGCCGGACGCAGTCCGTCCGCCAGGGGATGGCGCACCAGCAGGCTGTTCCCGGCCTCGTCTGGTCGGTAAGACCAGGCCCGCCGGACGGCGTACTCGCCCGCTCCCGAGGCGCCCAGCAGCCGGTCCTGCTGCATCACGTAGATGACCTCCTGGAGTCCTGCCACGTCAGGCTGGAGGGCAGCGAACTCCGCCAGCAGGAGTGGCATCCGCTCCGGCCAGCGGTCGGCAAGGTTGAGGACGTTGAGCGTCAGGACCCGGATCTGCGTGGGCACGATGACTCCCGGCTTCAGGCAGGCTCGAGGCGGCGTTCGAGGTTCTCGATGTCGAAGGCGGCCAACTCCCGAGCCACCCGCTCGGTATCCCAACCGAGCCGCTCGAGGGCGACGGCACCGACCGCCTCGGCGGCCGCGCGGCCGAGGTCAGGCCCGAAGCCCAACATCATGCGTCGCAGGACGACATCGCCGAGCGTCTGCGCCCACTCGACGGCCAGGGCATGGGCGACCTCGGCACGGATCGCATCCCCGACTGGCAGCAGGGGCAGGGACCACCACGTGTCCGCATCGGCGATGGCGCTGACCTCGGTGGCCCGAGCACCGTACAGCCGCCAGAGCCGGTGGGCATACGGTCCGGCCGCCGCCGACGGCTCAGGCGGCAAGGTCAGATGGCCGACGTCGACATCTCCGAGTGCGCTCCGATCGCGCCGATCGAGCAGCTCGTCCACGACCTCGGCGGCGATCGATCGCCAGGCCGTCAGCTTGCCGCCGGCGACGGTCGTCAGGCCCGGAGCGCCGTCGCGTGCGTGATCGACCAGCAGATGTCGTCGCGAGACGCGATTGGCGATGCCCGACTCGCGGATGAGTGAGCGAACCCCGACGCTCCCCCAGAGCGGTCCCGTGCCGCTCGACGCGGGCAAGACGCGGTTGGCGGCGCGGATGAGATAGGCGACCTCATCACGTGTCACGCGCGCCTCGTCCGGACCACCGAGAACGTCCCGTTCGGTGGTCCCGATCATCGTCATGCCCTGCCACGGGACGGCGAAGCAGAGGCGTCGGTCGTCGGGATGCTCGAAGGCCACGGCGTGGTCGGCCAGGCGGTCGTAGACCACGTGGATGCCCTGCACGAGCCGGAGGAGTGGCGCGGCATCGAGGCCGAGCCCGGCCAGCGTGACGTCGGCCCACGGACCGGTGGCGTTGATCACGCGCCCGGACGAGACGACGGCCGATCGCCCGTCGAGCGTCGCTTCCAGCTCGACGCCCACGACCCGCCCGCTCGCGTCGCGGCGCAGGCCGGTGGCCGCGACATGATTGCGCACCCCCGCGCCGGCATCCTCGGCCGCGCGGAGGGCGTCGAGCACGAGACGCTCGGGCAGCTCCACCTGGGCGTCCCAATAGAGCGCCGCTTCGCTCAGCCCTTCGGTCGAGAGGCCGGGTTCGATGGCCGCGGCTGCCGAGCGGCTCAGGAACCGATGGCGGGGCATCGAGCGGCGGGGCGAGAGGAGGTCGTAGAGGGTGAGGCCTGCCCGCAGTCGGAGTCGATGCCAGAGCGGTTCATGGTAGAAGGGCAGGATGAAGGGCAGCGGCGTGACCAGGTTCGGCATCCGCCTGAGCTGCCATGCCCGCTCGCGGAGCCCTTCGCGCACGACACCGAGGTCGTAGTTGGCGAGGTACCGCAACCCGCCATGGATGAGCCGGGTCGAGCGCGCCGTCGTGCCCCAGGCGAAGTCTCGTCGCTCGACCAGGAGCGTGGCAAGGCCCCGTCGGGCGAGCTCACGTGCCACGCCGGCACCCAGGATGCCACCACCGATGACCACGGCGTCGAAGCGGCCGCTGTCGAGACCGGCCACCCCGACCGGCATCGACGACGCCGAACTGTAGAGGTTCGTCTGCGCGCTCACGCCGGCCGGCTCCGCGTGCGTGCCACGGCCTCCGCCCAGCGAGCACGCTCCGCATCGCGACGCGAGGCGGGCATGACCGGCTCGAAACGCGCGCCGACGCCGATCAGGTCCGCCAGCTCTGCGTCATGGGCCCAGACGCCGACCGCCCGGCCGGCCAGCAGCGCTGCGCCGAGCGCAGTCGTCTCAGCCACGGCCGCCCTCTCCACCGGTCGCCCCAGGAGGTCGGCCTGGACCTGGAGGAGGAGGTCGTTCGACGAGGCTCCACCATCGGCGCGCAGGACGTCGAGGTGCGGCGCACCGCCCACTTCCAACGCCGCCACGAGGTCCACGACCTGGTGGGCGATCGCCTCGAGCGTGGCGCGTGCGAGGTGCGCGGACGTGGTGCCGGCGGTCACGCCCGTGATGGTGCCACGCGCGTCGGGGTCCCAGTACGGCGCCCCGAGACCGGCGAATGCAGGCACGAAGACGACGCCGCCGCTGTCGGGCACGGATGCGGCAAGGGCCTGGACGTCGTCCGCGTCATGGATGATGCCCAGGCCGTCGCGCAGCCAGCGGACTGCTGCGCCAGCCACGAAGACGCTCCCCTCCAGCGCATAGGCGAGGGCCCCAGCGTCGTCGATCGGCGCGCTGCCCGCGACGGGGGCGGTCCGCTGCCAGGCGATGGTCGCAAGCAGGCCTTCCGGCGGCGCCGGCACCAGCGAGCCGGTCGTCTCGAGCAAGAAGCAGCCGGTGCCGTACGTATTCTTGGCCTGCCCCGCTGCCAGGCAGAGCTGGCCGAAGAGGGCGGCCTGCTGGTCCCCGACGACCGCCGCCACGGGGATCTCCGCTCCGAAATGCTCCGGGTCGGTCAGGCCGAAGCCGCCGTCGGTCGGGCGAACCTCGGGCAGCGAAGCGGCCGGCACGCCGAAGAGCCGAAGCTGATCGGGGGACCAGTCGCGGGTTGCGAGGTCGAGGAGCATCGTCCGGCTGGCATTGCTCACATCCGTGGCCATCGTCCGGCTGCCGGTCAGACGGTCGACCAGCCAGGCGTCCACGGTTCCCAGGCGAAGCTCCCCGGCCGCGGCTCGGGCATGGCCATCAGGCAGGTGGTCGAGCAGCCAGGCCATCTTCGTGGCGCTGAAGTAGGGGTCGAGGAGGAGACCCGTCCGACTGCGGACGAGCGACTCCAGCCCCTCGGCCCGCAACGCAGCGCAGCGATCGGCGGTGCGCCGGTCCTGCCACACGATCGCCGGTGCCAGCGGCCGCCCGCTGGCGGCGTCCCAGGCGATCGTCGTCTCGCGCTGATTGGTGATGCCGATGGCAGCCACGTCGGCGGCCGCCAGGCCGGCTGCCGCGAGCGCCTCCCGTCCGGAGCGCAGCTGTGTCCGCCAGATCTCGTCGGCGTCCTGCTCCACCCAGCCCAGCTGCGGGAACGAAGAGCGCAGCTCGTGCTGGGCGCTGGCGACCGGCCTCGCCAGGATGTCGAAGACGATGGCCCGAGAGCTGGACGTGCCCTGGTCCAGGGCAAGGACGTGGCCCGCGGCCTTGGTCACGCGGCCTCCGCCAGGTCGCGCAGGGGGATGGCGAAGCGAAAGGTCGCGCCCTGGCCCTCGACGCTCTCGACCCAGATCCGGCCACCGTGAGCCTCGATGATGTGGCGGGCGATGGCCAGGCCAAGGCCCGTCCCGCCCTTGCCACGGACGCGAGCCTTGTCCACCTTGTAGAAGCGCTCGAAGACGCGATCCAGGTCCGCGCGTGGGATACCCACGCCATGGTCTTCGATCGAGACCACGACTTCGCCCTCGGCCACGCTCGCCCTGGCCGTCACCTGCCCGCCTTCGGGCGAGAACTTGACCGCGTTGTGGAGCAGGTTCACGAGCACCTGGCCGAGTCGGTCGTCGTCGCCCCGGATCCAGATCTGCTGGCCGGGCAGGTCGGCGACGAGGGCCACGCCCTGGCGTTCGGCGAAGAGCGCCAGCCGCTCGAGGCTGTCTCTGACGACCAGGCAGAGGTCCACGTCGTCGAGGTAGAGCGGGGCGCCTCCCTGCTCGATCTTGGACAGGTCGAGCAGCTCGCTGACCATCTGCGCCAGGTGACCCGTCTCGACGTCGATCTTGCCGACCATGTCGCGAGCCCTGGCGGAGGCGCCCGCCTCGTCCATCTCACGGGTCAGCGTCTCGGACAGGAGGCGGACCGTGGTGATGGGCGTGCGGAGCTCGTGCGACAAGTTGTCCACGAACTCTGCCCGGATCCGTTGCAGGCGCCGTAGCTCGCTGACATCTTCGAGGACCAACCAGACCCCTTCGGCCGGAGAGCGCCGAGCGCGGACGACGAGCGCGGGCCGCTCGCCATCCCGCGCCGCTAGCTCGCCACTGGCGGTGCCGGTCTGGCGTGCCCGTTCGAGGATGTCCTCCACGCCGTGGTCGATGAAGGCCTCCATGGCGGTCCGCCCGACGAGGCTGCCTGGAGTCGCGCCGAGGAAGATGTGGGCGGCACGGTTCGCTTGCTCGACACTCCGCTGGTCGGAGACGCGGACGATGCCGACGCCGATGAGGTCGAGCAGGAAGGCGAGATCCCGCTCACCGCGTCCGGTCCGGAAGTCGGCCTCCCGCTCCGAGGTCACGAGTGCGATGGCAGCGGCCTCGACGTCGTCGCCTTCGCGCACCCCGAGCGCCTCGCGGATCCGCGAAAGCGTCGCGGCACGGGAGATCGCCAGCCCGACCGCGACGGCCAACGCAACGGCCATGCCACCGACGAAGAGAAAGAGCTCAGGGCCCACGATCCAAGTCTACGGGCCCGTTAGGCACTGGCTCACGTTTGGCATGACGCCGGGTACCATGTTGCGCCCACCGGCCGGGTCGGATCCCGCCCGCGCTTGGGCCAGGGTAGTCGACCACATCCCATCGGAGGCCGCATGCGGTTCCGCTTCATCCCGCGCGAGGAGCACTTCTTCGACATGTTCGTCGAGGACGCCGCCAATGTCCTTGCCGCGGCCCGCAATCTCGAGGAGATGCTGCGCACGTACGACGATGTGGAGCAGCGCGCCAAGGAGATCTACGCCATGGAACACCATGGCGACGAGCTCAGCCACGAGATCGGCAAGCGCCTCAATACAACCTTCATCACGCCCTTCGACCGCGAGGACATCCATGGCCTGATCAGCGGTCTGGACGACGTTCTCGACCTCATCGAGGAGGTCGCCGACACGTTCCTCCTCTACAACATCACGGCACCGACACCCACGGCCATCCAGCAGAGCGCGATCATCACGCGCCAGTGTGAGCTGATCCACGAGGCTCTCACGAAGCTGCGTGGCTTCCAGGGCCTGGAGCCCTACTGGATCGAGATCCATCGCCTGGAGAACGAGGGCGACCGGATCGGCCGGGCGGCCGTTGCGGGACTCTTTGACGAGAAGACCAAGGCCGTCGACATGGTCAAGTGGAAGGACATCTACGGACTGCTCGAGGACGGCATCGACAAGTGCGAGGACGTTGCCGACATCATCGAGAAGATCTGCGTCAAGCATGCCTGAGGGCATCACGCTCATCCTCATCGTGGTCGTCGGGCTCGCGGTCAGTTTCGACTACATCAACGGCTTCCACGACACGGCCAACTCGATCGCCACGTCCGTCTCGACGCAGGCGTTGCGTCCGCACCAGGCCATCCTCATGTCGGCCGCCGCCAACTTCCTGGGTGCCCTGGCCGGGACCGCAGTGGCCACCTTCGTCGCCACGGGCATCGTCGATACGCCGCCCGGTCACGATGGTCAGGTCGTGGTGGCCGCGGCGCTGGTGGGAGCCATCGCCTGGAACCTCATCACCTGGCGGGTCGGGATCCCGAGCTCGAGCTCCCACGCTCTCATCGGGGGCATGATCGGGGGCACCCTGGCCGCCGTCCTGATCGGCGGCCAGACTGGCGGCCTGAACGTGGAAGGCATCGTGACCAAGGTGCTCTTTCCGCTCGTCGCCTCACCGATCCTCGGCATCGGCATCGGGTTCCTGTTCATGGTCGGCCTCTTCAACATCTTCAGATCGGCCATGCCGCGCGGCCTGAACGCGAACTTTCGTCGCCTCCAGATCGGCTCGGCCGGATTCATGGCCTTCAGCCATGGTTCGAACGACGCTCAGAAGACGATGGGGATCATCACCCTGGCGCTTGTGGCAGCCGGGCTGCAGACCGGCGAGACCATCCCGCTCTGGGTCATCCTGGTATCAGCCACGGCCATCTCGTTGGGCACGGCCGGGGGCGGTTGGCGGATCATGAAGACGATGGGTCAGAAGGTCGTCAAGCTCGACCCGATCCACGGCTTCGCGGCCGAGACGACCGCGGCCACCATCATCCTGACCGCGTCGCACTTCGGGATGCCAGTCTCGACGACGCACGTCATCTCGTCGGCCATCCTGGGTGTCGGCTCGAGCGACCGGTTCTCGCGGGTGCGTTGGGGCGTGGCAGGCAACATCGTGACCGCCTGGGTCCTGACGATCCCGCTCAGTGCGGCCACCGCGATGGTCGCCTGGGTCGTACTGAACGCCGTCACCTGACGGCGCTGGATGGCCTCTGATCGTGCGTCGTCGGGGGCGACGTCAGTCGCCGGGTCGCCGAAAGACGTAGCCGACACCGCGCACGGTGTGCAGGAAACGCGGCGCTCCGGGGTCCGACTCGATCTGCACGCGCAGCCAGTGCATGTGCACGTCCACGGTCCGCGACTCACCGGCATAGTCGTAACCCCAGACCTGCTCCAGCAGCTGGTCCCGTGTGAAGACCTGCCCGGGATGGCGGAGCAGGAAGGCGAGCAGCTCGAAGGCCTTGGGTTTGACCGGGACCTCGCGGCCGTCGCGCAGGATGCGGTGGCCGGCGAGGTCGACGTCGACGTCATCAAGACTGATCGGGGACGGCGACTCGCCGAGGGCGGCGCCGGCGCCCGGCTCGGTCCGCCGCAGGAGGGCCCGGACGCGTGCCTGGAGCTCGGGCAGGCTGAAGGGCTTGGTCACATAGTCGTCCGCCCCCAGCTCGAGACCGACGACCTTGTCGATCTCGGCGTCACGGGCGGTGAGCATGAGGATGGGCACCTGCGACTCCCGGCGGATGATGCGGCAGACGTCCGTACCCGACAGCTCCGGGAGCATGAGGTCGAGCACGATGAGGTCCGGTCGTGCAGCGCGGAAGACGGTCAGGGCCTCTGCGCCATCGGCCGCGGTGACGACCTCGTAGCCGTCGCGCTCCAGGTTCCAGGCAAGCGTTTCGAGGATGGTCGGCTCGTCGTCGACGACGAGGATCTTGCGTGCCATGCCCCGCATCGAAGTGGCCACGGGTCAACGGCGCGTTAACGGCCGACGAGCCCGGTGGCGCTGCGGTCAGGCGCGTCGATAGGGGACGTCGGCGACCAGGATGCCGGGCCGCCCCAACAGCTCAGCCCGGATGCGATGCGCGTTGTCGTT
>JBEVDC010000081.1:0-2730 GCA_040514195.1 Candidatus Limnocylindrales bacterium
CGGTGCGGGTGAGCAGCTGGGGCGGGGCGACGGTCGGAAGCTGGCTCTGGCCGTCATCGACCACGCCGAGGCGCATGACCACGGTCTGGGGGCCGACCGCTCCATACCCGATGGCCGCGTAGAAGTCGTCGAGGGTCTCGTAGTTGTACTGGCTGCCGACCTCGGCGATCTTGTCCGCGCCGACCGCCCCGATCGAGGTCCTGGCCAGCCGCCGGAGCTCGCGTTCGAGCGCCTCGCGACCGTGGACGATGTTCTCGTCGCGGTCCTTGCGCTTGAACCATTGGCGGATCTTCTCGCGGGCATGGCTGGTCCGGACGACGTTCAGCCAGTCGCGCGACGGCCCGTGCCCGCCCTTGGTCGTGACGATCTCGACGATGTCGCCGTTCTTGAGGCGGTAATCGAGCGGGACGAGCCGGTTGTTGACCTTGGCGCCGATGGTCCGGTGCCCGACGTCGGTGTGGATGCGGTAGGCGAAGTCGAGCGGCGTGGCCCCGGCCGGTAGGTCCTTGATGTCGCCCTTCGGGGTGAACACGAAGACCTGGTCCTGGAAGATGTCGAGCTTGATGCCCTCGACGAACTCGGTCGCGTCCGAGTCCGAGACGTCGCGCTGCCAGTCCATGAGCTGGCGCAGCCAGGCCAGCTTCGCGTCGTACTCGCGGTCGGACTTGGTCCCCTCCTTGTAGCGCCAGTGCGCGGCGATGCCGACCTCGCTGACCTGGTGCATCTGGTGGGTCCGGATCTGGATCTCGAGAGGCTTGCCATCGAGGGCGATGACCGCCGTGTGCAGCGACTGGTAGAGGTTGTTCTTGGGCACGGCGATGTAGTCGTCGAACTGGCCGGGGATGGGTCGCCAGATGCTGTGCACGATGCCCAGCGCCGCGTAGCAGTCGCGGACCTCATCGACGAGGACGCGGATGGCGTAGACGTCGTAGATCTCGCCGAACTCCGCGCCCTTGCGCTGCATCTTCTTCCAGATGCTGTAGATGTGCTTCGGGCGGCCCTGCAGGTCGGCCACGATGCCCGACCCTTCGAGCTTGGGGCGGAGCTCGTCGATGGCCCGGTCGATGTACGTCTCGCGGCCCTTGCGGCGCGTGTCCAGGAGCTTGGCCAGCTCGCGGAAGCGCTCCGGCTCGAGGGCCTTGAAGGCCAGGTCCTCGAGCTCCCACTTGATCTGCCAGATGCCCAGCCGTTCGGCCAGCGGTGCGTAGATCTCCATGGTCTGCCGAGCGATGCGCTGCTGCTTGTCCGAGGGCAGCCCGTACAGCGTGCGCATGTTGTGCAGCCGATCGGCCAGCTTGATGAGCACGACCCGGATGTCCTGGGCCATGGCCAGGAGCATCTTGCGGATGTTCTCGGCCTGCTGCTGCTCGTGGCTGTGGGTGCTGAACCGGGACAGCTTGGTCACCCCGTCGACGAGCTGGGCGACCTCCGAGCCGAAGCGCTCCTCGACGTCGGTCAGCGAGTACTCGGTGTCCTCGGGGACGTCGTGCAGGAGGGCCGCCTCGATGGCGATGGGATCGATGCCGAGCTCGGCCAGGATCTGGGCGCTGGCGATGGGATGGGTGACGTACGGCTCACCGGTCGCGCGGCGCTGCCCGTCATGGGCCGCGACGGCCAGGTCGAAGGCGGCGTCGACCGGGGCCAGGTCGGTCGTCGGGTGGTGATCGGCGATGGACGCCTTGAGCGCCTGGCGCAGTGCCTCGAGGTCGACCTCACCGGCGGGCGTCGCCGGCGGCGTCGTGGGCGCCCGGCGCGGCCCGCGTCGACCCGCCGTCCCATCGCGCTCGGCGACGGGCGTCGCCTTGGGTCGCGGTTCGGTCGTGGCCATGCCGTGGAAGGATATCAGTGGGTCAGCCGGGATAGCCCATGGCCGCCAGGGTCTGGCGGGCCACCGCGACCTCGTCCCAGGGCTCGTCGCCGCGGGCGCCGGCGATGGTCGTCTCGTGGCCCTTGCCGGCCAACACGACGATGTCCCCGGGCCGCGCGGCCTCGAACGCGGTCTCGATGGCCGCACGCCGGTCGGCGATGACCTGGAGATCCTGCCCGCGACGCTTGCCGACGGCCTCGGCCCCACGGGCGATCTGGTCGAGGATGGCCTCGCGGTCCTCGCCCCGCGGGTCCTCGTCGGTGACGACCACGAGGCGGGCGCGCTCGCCGGCGATGCGGCCCATGGCCGGGCGCTTGGCCGTG
Organism: Candidatus Limnocylindrales bacterium; assembly: GCA_040514195.1. GTDB lineage: Bacteria > Chloroflexota > Limnocylindria > Limnocylindrales > CSP1-4 > CSP1-4. The sequence goes on from JBEVDC010000081.1 coordinate 2,191, forward strand.
TCCCGCTCCCCTGCCGAGCCGAACACGACGACGAGCCCGCCGCCGCGGGCCGCCGCGGACGGGGCCAGCAGGTCGAGGACGGTCGTCAGCGAGGCCGGGCTGTGGGCGAAGTCGACGATGACGCCGAACGGCTGGCCGTGATCGAGGCGCTCCATCCGACCGGGCACGATCTCGAGGGAGCGCAGGCCCTCGAGCACGGCCGCGGCGTCCAGCCCGAGGACCTCGCCCAGGGCCACGACGGCCAGCCCGTTGTGGACGTTGAATCGGCCGGCCAGCCGGAGGTCGAGCTCGGCCGGGCCCTCCGGCGTCTCGATGGCCGCGTGCAGACCGGCGCCGTCCTCACTGATGCGCACCGCCCGGACGTCGGCGGCAGGCTCCGTGCCGTAGGTGACGACGCGGGCGCGACGATCGCGCGCCGCGCCGATGAACGCGCCGGCCGACGGGTCGTCGAGGTTGACGATGGCCGCGCCAGCGGCGTCCAGGCGCGAGAACAACGAGACCTTGGCGTCGCGGTACGCCTCCCAGGAGCCGTGCAGCTCG
>JBEVDC010000083.1:0-13226 GCA_040514195.1 Candidatus Limnocylindrales bacterium
CGACTCGGAGCTGGTCCTCGTGGCCGGCGGCGACCAGCCAGACCTTGTCCCGGGCCTCCTCGGGCTCCTGTCGGGTTCCATCCGGGACGCCGACGCCGCTGTCCTCGCTGACCACGATCGCCCGAGACCCATCCCAGCTGTGCTGCGCCGGGCGCCGGCGCTCGAAGCCACGCTCGCCCGCCTCCGGTCGGACCAGCGGAGCCTGCGTCGACTGATCGCCGACCTCCGACCCGTGGTCGTGTCCGAGCGGACCTGGCGTCGCGTGGACCCAGATGGCGCGTGGCGCCACGACGTTGACGTTCCCGACGATCTACCAGGGAGCTGACCGGCAGACGAGCCCGTCGGCCAGCCGCTGCAGACGAGCTCGTCGACCAGCCGCTCCCGCGACCCACGGCAGACCGGCGCCACGCGCCGCCTTCCGGTCGGCGAAGATGCGCGACAGGAGGTGATCGATGGCCAGGACAGTCTTCACGGGCGGTCGCGTCTTCGACGGCAGCGCCAAGCTGGCAGCCGCGGACGTGGTCGTCGAGGACGGGCGCATCGTGGACGTCGGACCGGGCCTGGATGGAGACCAAGGGATCGACCTGGCGGGGAGGGCCGTCCTGCCCGGGATGTTCGACTGCCACACGCACGTCATGGTCAGCCCGGATCGCCTGGACACCAACCGCGAGCTCGAGACGCCCTTCTCCTATTGGTTCTACGTCGCCATCGGCAACCTCCGTCGCACGCTCGATCTGGGCATCACGACCGTGCGGGACGCCGGTCTCGCCGACCTGGGCGTCAAGACCGCGGTGGCTGACGGCTTGATCGCCGGGCCCCGGCTGCATATCGCCACGGCCATCCTCTCCCAGTCGGGAGGCCACGCCGATGGCTGGCTGCCGTCGGGCTACGACATGACCCCGATCAGCTGGCAGGGCATGCCGTCGGGCATCGTCGATGGACCGGACGAGATGCGCCGCCGGGCGCGCGAGATCATCCGCGCTGGTGCCGACCAGATCAAGGTCTGCACCTCGGGCGGTGTCTTGTCACCCCGGGACGATCCACGCCATGGCCACTTCCGCGACGCGGAGTTGGCCGTCCTGGTCGAGGAGGCGACGGCCGCGGGCATCCCGGTCATGGCCCACGCGCAAGGCGCCCCTGGCATCAAGGCCGCTGTGCGTGCGGGCATCCGGAGCATCGAGCACGGTATCTACATCGACGACGAGGCCATCGAGATGATGCTCGAACGGGGCACGTGGCTCGTGCCCACACTCCTCGCGCCGCAGGGCGTCCTCGACGCGGTGGCCGCCGGTGCCGCCCTCCCGGCGGCCGCCGTGCGCAAGGCCCACGAGGTCATCGATGTCCATCGCGCGGCGGTCCGCGGGGCCATCGAAGCCGGAGTAAAGGTCGCCATGGGCACCGACTCTGGCGTTACAGCCCACGGCCAGAACCTGCGCGAGCTCGCGCTCATGGTCGAGTGCGGCATGACCCCGGTCGCGGCCATGCTGGCGACGACCCGGAGTGCGGCGGCGTTGCTCGGGGTCGAGGACACGCAAGGCTCGATCGAGGCCGGCAAGCGCGCCGATCTGGTGATCGTCGAGGGCGACCCGTTCGACTACGCGGACCTGGCCGGGCGGGTGACGGCCGTGTTCCAGGATGGTCGTTTGGTGAGCGGGGCGACCTGATGGGCGAGGTCCAGACGGTCCGCGGGCGCGTCGCCGCTGAGTCGCTGGGCATCACGCTCCCGCACGAGCACACGCGCTGCGTCCTGTGGCAGATCCCGAATCGCTGGGACTACTGGCAGCTGACTGGCGACGAGGACGTCATGATCGCCGAGCTCGATCGATTCAGGCTCGTCGGCGGTAGCTGCCTGGTGGATGTCTCGCTCGACGCCATCGGGCGAGATCCGGCACGGCTGCGGCGCCTGGCCGAAGCGAGCGGCCTGCACCTGATCATGGGCTGCGGCTGGTATCGCCAGGCGTACTACCCTCCAGAGGCGCGCATCGGACAGCGCACTTCCGACGAGCTGGCCGACGAGCTCGTAGCCGAGTTCGAGGAGGGCGTCCGAGGCACCAGCATCCGGCCGGGCATCATCGGCGAGATCGGGACTGACAAGCCCTGGTTGACCGGCGAGGAGGAACGCGTCCATCGGGCCGCGGCGCGGGCGGCCCGCAGGACGGGCATGGCGGTCACCACGCACGCCGTCATGTCGCCGGTCGGGCTGGCCCAGCTCCGGGTCTTCGAGGAAGAGGGACTTGACCCCGGGAGGGTCGTCATCGGCCATGCCGACTCCTATCCCGACGGCGCCTACCATCGGGCGATCGCCGAGCGCGGCGCGAATCTGGAGTTCGACTTCCTGGGCATGACCTTCACGCCCGTCGAACGACATGGCGAGCCGCGCCTCATCCGGCTGCTCATGGCCCTCCTGGAGGCCGGCCACGCGGAGCGTGTCCTGCTCAGCCAGGATGTCTGCCATGACAGCCAGCTGGCAGCCTATGAGGGCCACGGCTACACGTACCTGGCGGAGACGTTCCTGCCCCGCCTACGGTCGATGGGGGTCGATGAGGCGACCATCGAGACGATGACCATCGACAACCCACGGCGCATCCTGACCCTCGGCACTCCGGAAGCCTGAGGTTCGATGTCGGACGCCCCGGTCCAGGTCTTCGGGCGGAAGGATTCCCGCGAGACTCGGCGGGCGCAACGCTATTTCAAGGAACGCCGAGTGCCTGTCGCTTTCGTTGACTTGGCGATCCGTCCGATGGCGCCAACCGAGCTTCGCCGCTTCGCCGAGCGACTTGGCGCCTGGGCGCTCGTCGATCGCGACGGCCAACGCTTTCGCGACCTCGGTCTGGCCTGGATCCGGATGGACGATCCGGACATCCTGCGTCGGTTGACCGAAGACCAGCGACTGCTGCGGCTCCCGCTCGTCCGACGGGGCGAGACGATGGCGGTGGGCGTCGACGAGGCGGCCTGGAAGCGCCTGCTGTCGAGCTGACGGCCCGGGTCAGCGGGGCCGACTCCGCAGGCCGCGCACCACCAGCACGGAGCCGATGACCAGCGCCACGCCACCCGCCGCCGCCCAGAACGGATCCCCACTCATGAAACTTCCCGGTAGAAAGCCGAGGCCCTGGCCGATCCAGACGATGCCGACCGCCACAATCAGGACGCCGACCAGGACCTCGACAGGCGCCTGGCGGTTCATCGCCCGCGTACCGCGATGATCAGTACGGCTCGACCGTCTGCCAGTCGAGGCTGGCGTCCTCCAGCCACATCTCGGCCGCCGCCAGCGCGGTCCCCGTCGACCGATAGACGTACAGTCGCGTCCCGGCCGCGTCGTTCGGCGGCTTCGCGTAGACCACCACGTCACCGCGGCCGTCGTGATTCACATCGCTCGTCGCAAGCTTGACGCGATCGAAGGCCATCGACGCGCTGAAGATGGTGGTGGCGGAGAAGGCCTTGCCCGTGGAGCGCAGGCCGCGATAGACGGTGCCGGGCGAGGCGTCGATGGCCAGGACCAGATCGTCACGGCTGTCGCGCGTGTAGTCGAGGAGGATGGCTTTCGTCGCCGGCTCAGCCAGGTCAGTGCCCGTATACCAGGTCACGGGGTCGGCCAGCTCGTAGCCCGCCGCGGTCGTCGTGGCCATGACCCGGAAGGCGAGGCCGCCGCCGCTCGTCGTCTGGAGCACGATGTCCGCGCGGTTGTCGCCCGTCACGTCGCCGGCAAACGCGCGGGACGCCTGCGGTTCGAAGGCACCGGTATAGGTCTGCGTGATCGTCGTGAAGAAGGTCTTCGACGAGCGGAGCAGCTGGACGGTCCCTGTCCCAGGGTCGTCGCCGCTCACGACGAGCGCAAGATCGTCGTCGTAGTCGGCATCGAAGTCCCCGGCCAGCAGCTGGATGCCCGGCTTGCCGTCGCGCTCGCTGACGAAGGCGACCCCGGCGGCGTCGGAATCCCAGGCGAGGCCCTCCGAAACTTCGCCGTACTCGAACCCAGTGGCACGGCGGACCTCGATGTGCTGGCTCGTCGGCCCGTCGCTGATGAGGCTGACCAGCTCGTCTGCGCCGTCGCCATCGAGGTCGGCCGAGACGCGCCCGAGTGTCGCGCCGTCGTTCGTGGGATGGGCATCCGGGGTCGCCGGAGCGTTGAAGCCGACGCCGGTCGAGGCTCGGACGTGCACGTCGATGCCTTCCGCGGTGGGCACCGCTGCCGCGATGTCACCGCGCCCGTTCAGCGTGCCCACGATGTTGTGGCGACCGGGGTCGGTCAGCTGCAGCGTCGGGCCGTAGTAGATGCGCGCGATCTGCTCATAGGTCAAGCCCGCTTTGGCGCACGCCTTGACGCCTCTCTGGTAGAGCCGATAGCCGTTCTTCTCGGCGCCGCAGCTGGCGATCGTGCCCGGCACGTAGCCGGTCAGGATGAACTTGCCCGGCTTGCCGTTCCGGGTCCGACGCACGTGCAGGTTCCATGTCACCGCCACGGCTTTGCGCTGCTTCGGCCCGGCGCTCCTGGTCTCGGGACGGTAGATCTGATCGATCGACGTGTCCTTGACGTCGTAGCACGCGCCGCTGGCGGTCTTCCCGCCACGCCACGTCCGAGCGTAGTACCAGCCGAACTGCTTGACCGCCACGGCGCCGGCGCGTAAAGCCTGGGCGGGGTACGTCTCCGGCCACTCCCAGGCCATGACGTTCTCGACGTACGCGCGGAACGGCACGACCTGGACCTTGCCGGCGGCAGGTCCATGCGTGCGGAGGACGCGGATCGTGGAGGGCGGGGTGAGGGTACTGTTCCAATTCGTGCATGCGGCGGCCGCTTCGACCGTCGGCGCTGCCGACGGGAGGACCACCGCGGTCGCGGCCAGGGTCAGGGCACAGACCCAAGCCGCCAAGCGGCGGTGCATAGCGGCGCATTCTGAGGCCGCCGCCTGCATCGGTCAACCGCAACGGCCCGCACCGCACCAGACAGGACCCGGTGGCGGGCGCGTCTTGCGCGGGAGACGTCAGTCGGGGTCGCCTCGTCGATGCCCCATTCGGGCTTCATCTGGGCGATGTCCAGGCACCGTCAGGGTCGTGGCAGCGCGACCTCGATGATGCCGTTACGCACGCGCAGCGGGTAGTGGCGCACACGCCGCACGCGCGTGGCAGCGCGCGCCATGGCCTTGGCGTCGGTCGCCTCAGGCTTGGGCGGGCTGCCCGGGGATTGCCACGTCGGGTGGTAGACGCCGTCGGCGTCGAGGCCGCCCGTGCTCGGGAACTGGACGACCTCGCCGGTCACCAGGTCGAAGCGCCCACTGTGCAGTGGGCAGTCCACGATGCAGCCCTCGAGGTGACCCTGCGAGAGCGGCGCCGACATGTGCGGGCACCGATCATCGGTCGCGAGGAGGCCGGCACTCGTATGCGCGACGAGCACGTCCAGGTCGCCTCGAGTCACGCGGCGCAGCGACCCGACGGGCAGATCCGCCAGCGCGAGCATCGGCTCGAACGGTGCTCCGGCGCTGCCCGGCGCGAGGGATCCTTCGAGGAGGGGCACGATGACGGGCTGATCGGCCATTGGTCGATAGTAGCCAGTCCCACCGAAACGACAGCGCGCGCTTCGAACTCCGATGCAGCCGACCGGCCCGCCGCGGGAACCCGAGTTCGCAGTCGGACGTCAGCGCGCCACACGGAGCGAGCCAAGGGGTCCGGCGTCCGCCGGCGGATCGATCCGGGAGGTTGAGATGTCAGCGAAGCTTCGAACGGTGCGGCGACCGCTCCCGACCCTCTTCATCGTCATGGTCGTCCTGTTCCTGATCGCCGCCTGTGCATCGAGTGGAGCCGCGGTCGGGGAGACGGTGGGCTCGGCCATCGGCGGCAACGGCGGACGCGATGCATCCGGCGACAATGGAGCAGGCCCGCTGCCGGCCGCATCGGGGGCGCCTGGCGTCGTCGACGACAACGGCCAGGCGATCGGACAGCGCGAGGACGCGCTCATCGTGCGCACAGGCTCCGTCGCGATCGAAGTCGCCGACTTCGATGCAGCGGTCGCCAAGGCACGCACGGTCGTGACCGGTCTGGGTGGCTACATCAGCGGCTCGCAGATGGCCACCGATGGTGACCTGCCGTACGCATCGATCACCTATCGCATCCCATCCGATCGGTGGGACGACGCGCTGGCCGCCCTCAAGGCGCTCGGCACCAAGGTCCTCAACGAGCAGACCCAGGCGGTCGAGGTGACTACGGCCGTCATCGACCTCGACGCACGCATCGAGAACCTGCGGGCCACCGAGCGCTCGCTCCAGGCGATCATGGCGCAGGCCACCAAGATCCCCGACATCCTCGAGGTCCAGGGCCAGCTGACCAACGTTCGCGGTGAGATCGAGCGACTGACGGCCGAGAGCACCCACCTTCGTGATCAGGCGAGCTACGGGACGCTCACGGTCGGTTGGTCGATGCCCGTCGTTGCTGTGGCCGAGGTCCAGGGCTCCTGGGATCCGGCGGCCATCGTGGATGAAGCGCTGGCACAGCTCGTCCAGCTCGGCCAGGGTGTCTTCACCGCCGGCATCTGGCTGACCATCGTCGGCGTGCCCCTCCTGCTGGTCGGCCTGGTGCTGTTCGGGCTCGCCGCCTTCGTCGCCCGTCGTCTCGGGCTCGGCCGCCGCCAGGTGGCGCCGACCGAGGCGAATGCCAATACCTGAAACCCCCTCGCGACCGGGTGATGAGCCCGCGAGCCACCAAGAATGCCCGGCCCTGGGGGGCCGGGCATTCTGTCGTGGGCGTTCGAGCGGGCGGCTATTCGGTCGTCGAGATCGGCACGTTGGCCTGCGCTGGCTGGCCTGGCGCCCCCGCGCCGCGGGCGGGCGCCACGCTCGTGCGCAACGGATGCTCGATCATGGCTGCGGCGGCCACGGCCGCGATGCCCGCGGCCACGACGCCGATGTAGAACGTTTGCGCCACGGCCAGGCTGAACGCCGCATAGATGCCCTGGACGATGGCGTCGATATAGGGCGCCACGAACGCCTGGGCCGCGGCGGGGACCTGGCCCAGGATCGTCGCGCCGAGGTCGAAGCCCACGCCCGCACCGGCAAGCTGATTGATGTCGAAACCCCCGGCGCCGGCCTGCTGGAAGCCATCCACGACCGGCTGCGGCACCCCAGCGGCGCTCATCGAGGGCAGCAGCTCGTCCTGGAAGGCGGTCCCGAAGATGGTGCCCACGATGGCCAGCGCGACCGAACCGCCGATCTGGCGGAAGAAGGTCAGGTTGGACGTCGCCACGCCGAGGTCCTGGAACGGCACGGCGTTCTGGATGATGATCGTGAAGACCGCGAACGTCGGTCCGACGCCGAGCCCGGCGATGAACATCCAGACCCAGACCATGGGCAGCGGCGTGGTCGACGTGAGCTGGGTCATCAACGCGGTGGCGATGCCCATGACCACGATCGACCCCACGACGAGCCACTTGTAGCGGCCGGTGCGCGAGACCACGAGGCCCGAGGCGATCGAGCTGAAGATCAAACCGACCATCAGCGGCAGCGCCGCCAGGCCCGAGGCCGTGGGGCTGAAGTCGTGCACGAACTGGAACCAGCGGGGCAGGAAGATGATGGCCCCGAAGAAGGCGAAGCTGGCGAAGAAGCTCGAGATCATCGAGCTCGAGTAGGTCCGCAGTCGGAAGAGGCGGAGCGGGATGATCGGCTCGATGGCGCGCCGCTCGGCGAAGGCGAAGAGCACGATGCCGACAAGGGCGATGAGGATGAAGCCACCCACCGTGGGGTCGGTCCAGTCGCTGAACTGCTTGTTGGTCAGGCCGACCAGCAGGAACGTGATGGCGATGGTGAAGATGACGCCGCCCAGGACGTCGAAGCTGCGCGTCGCCCGCGGGTTCTTGATCGTCGGCAGCAGCCGCCAGATGAAGTACAGCGAGATCAGGCCGATGGGGATGTTGACGTAGAAGATCCAGTGCCAGCTGATGTTCTCGGTCAGGAAGCCGCCGACCAGCGGACCAACGATGAAGGCGATCCCGAAGACCGCCCCGAAGAGCCCCTGGTACTTGCCACGCTCCTGGGGCGTGAAGAGGTCGCCGATGACCGCCAGCGCGACCGGGAAGAGCGAGCCGGCACCGATGCCCTGGATGCCACGGAAGAGGATGAGCTGCGCCATGTCCTGGCTCAGGCCGGAGAGGGCTGAGCCGACGAGGAAGATACCGATACCGATCATGAAGATCGGCTTGCGCCCGTAGAGATCCGACAGCTTGCCCCAGAAGGGCACGCTGATGGTGCTCGTGAGCAGGTAGATGGTGACGGCCCAGACGTAGTACTCGTTGCCCGAAAGCTGGGTCACGATGGTCGGCAGTGCGGGTCCGACGATCGTCTGGTCCAGGGCGCCTAGGAAGAGGCCGAGCATGACCGCGAAGAGGATCTCGAGCTTCTGGCGCTGCGGCAGCCCCATCGCCGGATCCTCGGTCAGGGACGGGACGTCGGCGATACCGTCGAAGTCCGGAGCGTGTTCGATCATGGATGGGGCCTCCTTCGTGGAGCCTTGGGCCGCGGGGACGCGGGGGACGGGATGGTCAGGCGGTCGCTCTGGCTGGTTGCGGGTTGGCGTGCGGCTCGCTCGGCAGCTCGCCAGCGTCGATGGCGGCCCGGATCGCCTGGCGGATGTCCGCCATCGCGCCGGCCACGCGCAGGAGCTGGTCAGCGTCCAGCCGCCGAAGGACGCTCTCGAGGAGGTCGCTCCGGAGGACGTCGGCGTGGTCGAGCATCTGGCGTCCATGATCCGAGAGCGCGACAAGCACCAGTCGGCGATCGTCAGGCACGCGGACGCGATCGACCAGTCCCCGCTCGACCATGCGATCGATGAGGCCCGACGCATTCGAGAGGGAGACGTCGAGCATCTCGGCGAGGTGGCCCATGGAAAGGTCGCCGTGTCGCTTGAGGAGCCACATCACGTGGAGGTGGGCCATGCTCACGCCGGCGCGCACGAGCTGCTGGCTGCCGGCACAGCGGAGCTCGCTGATCGAGGCGTCGATCTCAGCGATGATGTCGCGTACGCCGAGTCCACCATCGGTCGTGCCATCGAGAGCGATACTGTTCATGACCTGAAGGATTATAGTCGCATGAACTATCCTGTCAACCTGTACGACCTGGCCGCGGCCAAGGAGGTCGCATGCGCTTCGCGCTGATGATCGAGCCCCAGCAGGGGCTCTCCTATGTCGAGCAGCTGGCCATCGCGCGGACGGCAGAGGCGGCCGGCTTCGAGACCCTCCTGCGATCCGACCACTACACGAGCTTCCCGGGCGACGCCGGCCTGCCGACGACCGACGCCTGGACGGTCGTGGCCGGCCTCGCGCGGGAGACCGAGCGGATCCGTCTGGGTGTGCTGGTCTCGCCGATCACGTTTCGCCACCCGGGTACGTTCGCCAAGATCGTGGGTACGGCGGACGAGATGAGCGGCGGCCGCATCGAGGCCGGCCTGGGTGCCGGCTGGAACGAGCAGGAGCACGCTGAGCTGGGCCTCCACTTTCCGCCCCTCGGGGAGCGGTTCGACCGCCTCGAGGAATCGCTGGCTATCATCCACGGCCTGTGGTCGGAGCCGGACGGCTGGTCGTACGAGGGTCGCTACTGGCAGGTCCGCGACGCATTGTTCCGGCCGGTGCCAGCGTCCGCCGGGCGCCGCCACCCGCACCTCATGCTGGGCGGGTCAGGCGGTCCGCGCGCACTGCGACTGGCTGCCAGCTACGCGGACGAGTACGACCTGACCTCGGCCAGCCCCGAGGCGGCTCGCGATGTCGTCGAGCGACTGGGACGGGCCTGTGTCGCCGCCGGTCGGGACCGGGCGACCATCGTCTGCTCGGCCATGACGGGCATGCTCATCGGTTCGGATGAAGCCGAGGTCCAGCGGCGCCTGGAGGCGCAGCTGGAGATGTTCGGCATGGGGCGCGACGAGGGCGCCGAATGGTTGGCATCACGCCGCGATCGCTGGGTGCTGGGCCCTCCGGAGCGGGCCATGGCCGTCGTGGCGGCCTTCGAGGCGGCCGGAGTCGAGCGTCTGGTCCTGCAGACCTTCGTGCCCCGCGACCTCGAGATGATCCGGCTGGCGGGCCAGCTCGTCGCCGACCGGGCGGCAGGCTAACGCCAGGCGTTCAGCCGATCCGGCCGAAGCGCGCCATCGGCCGAACCCGGAACCAGGGTCGTCCACGGATCGATGCCAGATCGATGGCGCCAAACGTGCGCGAGTCGGTCGAGGCGTCGCGAGCGTCGCCGGCCAGCAGAAGCCGACCGTCGAGATCCAGCGCGGAGACCCGCTTGACCAGGTCTCGCTCGGGCTGACGCGGATCGGCGGCCACGACGAGCTGGCCCGGCTGGGGCGCTCGACGCCGAAAGGCGCTTGGGTCCACGAGCAGCCAGTCACCCGGCATGAGCGTCGGTGCCATGCTCGTGCCGACGACGGCCACCCGTGCCCGCCACGAGCGACCGAGGTGCATGACACCGGGTGCCAGGGCCGCCCCGACGGCGGCGAGCACGAGGCCGGACCGAAGGCCGGCGAGGAAACGATTCAGGAGGGTCGGCCGCCCTTGGTCGCCCAGAAGATGTCAGCGATGGCGGCGACCTGTGTCTCGAGCTCGGCGGCAGCCGCCGCGTCCACGGACTGCTTGCACGTGCTGGCCTGCTTGAGCGCCTTCCAGAAGCGGTCGTGGAGGTCGGGGTGCGCCTCGAGATGCTCTGGCTTGAAGTAGTCGCTCCAGAGCACCTGCAGCTCCCGCTTGCAGAGCTCGGCGTGCTCCTCCTTGACCTTGACGCTGCGGATGAGCTTGTTGCGCTGCGCCAGGTCGCTGCCTTCATTCTCGACGATCAAGGCGACCATCTTGCTGACGGTCTTGGCAGCGATCTCGGCGCCGTGCGGGTCATAGATGCCGCACGGCACGTCGCAGTGCGCGTGGACGGTCCGGCTGGGGGCCAGAGCTTTGAGGACGCGATCGCGGAGCATGGGTCACCTCTCGGATGGCACTGGGCACGGGGGCCGCGGTCAATCGTGCCACGAACGGGAGCGGGTCGCAGCCGGTCGCAGCCGACCATTACGCGGGTATCATCGCCGAGATGAGCGAGCGCCCGATCGCCGACGTGGGCCCACTTGCTTGCCCGTTCGTGGCCTTCGAGCACGACCAGGCACGCCGCAGCGTCGAGCCCGACCGCCGACACCGCTGCTACGCCGAGACGGTGCCGGCACCTCGCGCCATCTCCCACCAGACGACCTACTGCCTCTCCTCGGGTTTCGCCGCTTGCCCGACGTTCCGCGCCTGGGCGCAGCGGACGGCCGCCCGTCAGGCGGAGGAGCGCTACGAGGCATCGTCTCGACCGGCTCGGGAAGTGCCCGTGGCGCCCATGCCGCAGGCCGCCGACCCGGCGGCGATGGGCCTCGTCACGGACGACGCACGCGCCGCCGTAAGCGCAGCCGCCGGGCGAGGCGAGGCCGCCGAGACGGGCGAGGATGACGAGCTTGCCGCGCTCGTCCGTCCGACGACAGCGTCAGGTCCCGAGGCCGACCTCGCCGCCGGCGAGGTGCCTGCCTTCCTGGCGGCGCGCCCCGCCACCTCCCCGGCTCAGGCCGGATCGCATGGTTCCACATCGAGCGAGACGTCCGCCACCGCATCGGCTGCTGCCGCCGGCGGTCTGAGCGCCCGGCCGCAATCGAGCGTCGGTCAAGCTCGTCCGGCCGCGCGCGGCCTCCGTCGGCCGGCTCGCATCGACGCCGATGCGCCGGCCTGGGAGACGCCGCGGCGCTTCGAGGCCTACCCCACGCTGCGCACCCGGGTCGGTATCCCGCGCGTGCCGACGATCGGACTGGCCATCGTCGCCCTGCTCGCCGCCGCGCTGCTGCTCTTCGTCCTGCCGAGTCTCGTGGCTGGCCCGACATCGACGCCGACGCCGACGGCCAGCGCCAGCACGGCGTCCGGCGCGCCGGTCACCCCGGAGCCGTCGGCGACGCCGCAGATCTACGTCATCGTGGCTGGCGACACGATCTCCAAGATCGCCAGGCGGTTCGACATCACTCCCGACGAGCTGCTGGCCGCCAACCCCCAGGTCACGAACCCCAACCGGATCAAGGTCGGCGACGAGCTGACCATCCCGGCGCCGGAGGTCGAGCCGAGCCAGGAGCCCGCACCGAGCGGTGAGGCGTCGCCGAGCCCCTGAGCGCCGTCAGCCCTCGCGGCGCAGGCGCCAGATCTGCTCGGCAGGCCAGCTCCGCGCCCATGCGTGGGCGACCTCGTCCCAGTAGCTCGAGGTGGCGCCTTCGGTCGGTCGCAGCGCGACGAGGTCCTCGACGCGGAGGCCCGAGCGTCGGAAGAGCCGGATCCAATCACCGTCCGTGCGCTGGAACTCGGTGGTCTCGGCGTCCACGACGCGGTCGAGTCCGAAGTAGCCGCTGATCAGGCGCTCCACGGGTGCCTCCGCTCCATCCGGCCAGCAGAGGTCGAGCAGCGGCGTGGCCGTCGAGAATGCGAGCAGGCCACCCGGCCGGAGGATGCGAGCCGCCTCGGGCACCCAGCGGTCGGGGTCCGCGAAGCGCGAGGCGCCCCAGTCGCAAAAGGCGATGTCGGCGCTGGCGTCCGGGAGCGGCAACGCCTCGGCGGATGCATGGATGAGGCGGAGTTCGACGCCGGCCTCGGTCGCGGCGGCCCAGGCAGCGCGCAGCTGGGCCTCGGACAGGTCGATGCCGATGGCCGTCGCGCCGGCTCGGGCCAGGGCGATCGACCACTGTGCCGCGCCGCAGCCGAGTTCGACGGTCGTCAACCCGGCCACGGCACCGAGCACCTGGAGCTCGGCTTCGGGGAGCTGCCAAACGCCCCAGGCGGCTCCGCCCGCGTCCCGCAGCTGTCGACCCTGCGTTGCCTGATAGCGCTCGCTGTCAGCATCCCACCAGGCGCGGTTGCGGACGGCATGGTCCGGCAGCGTGGCGTCGAATGCACGTCGCGCCCGCTCGTCGGCGCCGCGGACGCGTTGCCCGCGCTCGTCCGCGCCGGACACGGTCAGCGACGGGGCGCGAAGTTGATGGCGGTGATCTTGCCAGCCTCGACCCGGAAGGTGGCGTCGATGTGCTGGCTCTGGACGCCTGGCCTGACGACAAGGAGATCGGCTTCGTACGTGGTGCCCGTGTCACGGACGTCACCGGGGATCATCCTGAGGCCTCGGTCGGCTCGCAGGAACCAGCCCCCGACGCGCTCGACGCCGCGCAGCATCTGGACGCTGTCACCGACATGCACGCGCATCTCGGTC
>JBEVDC010000094.1:0-3135 GCA_040514195.1 Candidatus Limnocylindrales bacterium
TTCCGTGAGCGTTGGATGCGCGACCTGACCGTCCTCCTCCGCGGCATGGGGCGCGACGAGATCGAGGCCATGGCCGACTGGGTCTTCGACAACGAGCTGTGGCCCGAACGGCGCGAGGACGTCATGGCTGAGCTCCGCGCAGCCCGAGCTGATGGGGCCCGGATCGTCGTCGCCAGCGGCACGTATACACCGATCGCCGAGCGCTTCGCGTCGCGCCTGGGAGCCGAGGCCATCGGCACCGAGCTGGCCTACGACACGGAGGGGCGGGCCACGGGGCGGTTCGCGGGCACGATCGGCACGCGCGACGAGAAGGTCGCGCGCCTGACGGCGCTGCTCGATGGCGCGCAGCTCGAGGCGGCCTACGGCGACACGGCTGCCGACATCCCGATGCTCTCGCTCGCGGAGACCGCCATCGCCGTCCACCCCGACACGGAGCTGGAGCGCATCGCCCGCGAGCGTGGCTGGCGGATCATCGGGGTCGAGGAGTGACCGTCGCCGAGACTGGGAATCGGGCGATCGGGGCGCCCACGGCGTCCTCGTCCGGCCCGACGCCGGCGGTCCGGACCGAGGGACTCGGGCGCCGCTTCGGTGACCTCTGGGCCCTGCGAGGTATGGACCTCGAGCTGGCATCCGGCGAAATCTTCGGCCTCCTCGGTCCCAACGGTGCCGGCAAGACAACGACCGTCCGGCTGCTGACATCGCTCATCGCCCCGACCGAAGGCCGCGCCTGGGTCGACGGCTACGACGTCACCGCCGATGCCGACACCGTTCGCGCCCGGATCGGCATCCTGACGGAGACGCCTGGCCTCTACGACCGACTGACCGCCACCCAGAACCTCGACTTCTTCGCTCGACTGCACGCCCTGGACCCGACCACACGCGCTGAGCGGATCGAGCGCTTCCTGCGCCTCTTCGAGCTCTGGGACCGGCGCGACGACCTGGCCGGCACGTTCAGCAAGGGCATGAAACAGAAGCTGGCCATCGCGCGGGCGCTGATCCACGAGCCGAGCGTCGTCTTCCTCGACGAGCCGACCGCGGCGCTGGACCCGGAGGCCGCCTTCGTGGTGCGCGAGGCGATCGCCTCGCTGCGTGGCGCCGGGCGCACGATCGTGCTCTGCACGCACAACCTCGACGAGGCCGAGCGGCTCTGCGATCGCATCGGATTCATGCGCGGCGGGCTGCTGCGCGTGGACAGCCCCGCGCGCCTGCGCGGCGGCGACGGCAACGGCGGCGGGCCGAGCCTGCGAGTCGTGCTGGTCGAGGCCCCCACCGAGGTGCAGCTGGCGGCCGTGTCGGCCATCCCGGGCGTCTCGCACGTGGCCGCGGGCACGGCGTCCGTCGATGGCGCAGGCGTCACCCCTGGCAGGGCCGCGGATGGCGCCGCGGGTGGCGCGTCGGGCGCCGCGGGTGGCGAAACGGGTGTCGCCTGGATGACCTGCCGGCTGACCGATCTTCGCCGCGGGACGCCGTCCGTGGTGCGCGCGCTGGTCGAGGCCGGCGCGCAGGTCCTCGGTGTGCGCGAGGAGAGCCGCACCCTTGAGGATGTCTACTTCGAGGTCATGGGCCGCCGACCCCAGGTCGATGGCACCACACGCGGCGATGGAGATCCAGCGTGATGCGCGCGGGCATGGTCTGGACGGTCGTCCGGCGCGAGGCGCTCGAGATCCTGCGCAATCGCCTGCTCGTGCTGTCGATCGTCATCCCGCCCATCGTGCTGGTCATCACGCCGCTCGTCCTTGGCAGCCTGGCGAGCATCGCGGCCACGGCCGAGCCGCTGCCCGAGGACTTCGTCAAGACCATCGTCGCCAGCCGCCCCGACTGGGCCGACTTCGCGATCGAGGACCTCGTCGCCGCCTACAGCCTGCAGCAGTTCCTGTCGCTCTTCCTGATCCTGCCGGCCTACGTGCCGCTCTCGATCGCCACGTTCTCCATCGTCGGGGAGAAGCAGACCCGGAGCCTGGAGGCGGTCCTTGCCTCGCCCATTCGGACGGGCGAGCTGCTCGGCGGCAAGACGCTGTCCGCGGTCGTGCCGGGCATGCTCACCTCGTGGTTGGCCTACGTCCTGCTGGTCGTCCTGGCCGGCATCGTGCTCGGCCCTCGCCTGGCCGGCGTGATCCTCGACCCCTCGTGGCTGGCGGCGGTCTTCCTGCTCGGCCCGGCGGTCGGGCTCGTCTCCTGCGTGGCCGGCATCATCGTCAGCAGCCGCGTCAACGACCCGCGCGTGGCGCAGCAGATCGGCGGTCTCATCATCATCCCGCTGGCCAGCATCGCGGTCATCCAGGCCGTCAGCGGCTTCCTCTTCGGTGCACCCCAGTACGTCATCGCGGCCATCGTCACGACCATCGTCGGCATCGCCGGGCTGCGACTGGCATCACGCCTCTTCGGGCGCGAGTCGATCCTCACGCGCTGGCGCTAGCGGCTCGCGCCAACGAGCGCTAGCGCGGCCACGAGTGCTGGCGCAGTGCCATGCAGCGCCCCGCCGCGTGGCCTACTTGTCGCGTTCGGCGGCGTTGACGAGGGCCGCCTGGGCGGCGGCGAGGCGGGCGACCGGGACGCGGAAGGGCGAGCAGGAGACGTAGTCGAGCCCGAGCTTCTCGCACTTGAAGATCGACTCCGGGTCGCCACCGTGCTCCCCGCAGATGCCGAGCTCGATGTTCGGCTTCGTGGCGCGGCCCTTGGCGACCGCGATGCCCATCAGCCCGACGACCGCATCGTCGAGCGTCTGGAAGGGGTTGAAGGGCAGGATCTTGTCTTCGACATACTTGAGCAGGAAGCCGCCCTCGGCGTCGTCCCGGGAGTAGCCGAAGGTCATCTGCGTCAGGTCGTTGGTGCCGAAGCTGAAGAAGTCGGCATGGACCGCGATCTCGTCGGCGGTCAGGGCACCGCGGGGAACCTCGATCATGGTCCCGAACTTGTAGTCGACCTCGACGCCGGCCGCCTTCTCGACCGCCAGTGCCTCCGCCTCCAGGATCCGTCGCGTCTCCGATAGCTCGTTCACGTGGCCCACGAGCGGGATCATGATCTCCGGCACGGCGTTGATCTTCTTGGCCTTGCAAGCGATGGCCGCCTCGACAATGGCCGTGACCTGCATCTCCAAAATCTCGGGATAGGTAACGGCCAAACGGCAGCCGCGGT
>JBEVDC010000119.1:0-3815 GCA_040514195.1 Candidatus Limnocylindrales bacterium
GAAGAAGACGCCGCCCGCGCGAACGGCTCTACGGCCAAGCCGGTCTACGGCCCGGGCGAGGAACCACGCCCGCTGGAAGGTGAACCGACCGCCTCGGCCCACGGAGAGCTGCTCTAGCCCTCGCTAGCCATCGCGTCGGGTCGGCGCCTTCCAGTCCTTGAGCCACTCGAGGAGGCGCCCACCTCGGGCATGCCCTCAGCGTCGGCCCAGGCTGCAACGGGGCCCGAGCCTGGCTGAGGCTGTCGTGGACTCGCCGTAGACTGCGTCGATGCGCCGTCGGGTCTTCTACGGCTGGGTCGTCGTCACGGTCACAGCGGCCGTCGTGCTGGTCATCGCCGGCGTTCGGTCGGCGCCGGGTGCCTTCATCGTCTCCATGACCGACGAGCCCGGTTGGTCCGTGGCCTCCGTCTCGTTCGCAGCAGCCGCAGGACTCCTCGTCTACGGCATAGCAGGCCCGGTCTCCGGATGGCTGATGGGCCGCTTCGGCGTGCGCCACGTCGTCCTGCTCAGCCTCACGGTGACCAGCGGTGCGCTCGTGGCCACGAGCCTGGTGCGGGAGATCTGGCAACTCGTCCTTTTTTTCGGGCTGGTAGCCGGCCTGAGCACCGGTCTCATCGCGAGCGTCCTGGGGCCCACGGTCGCGACCCGCTGGTTCGTGCGGGACCGCGGCCTCGTGACGGGCATCCTGGGCGCGAGCACGAGCACCGGGCAGCTGATCTTCTTCCCCTTCCTGACGGTGATGGCCGTGACGATCGGTTGGCGCATCGCCGCCATCGTGCTCGCGGCCCTGGCGCTCATCCTGGTCCTGCCCGTCCTCGCCTGGGTCCGGGAGGACCCGGCCGACGTCGGTGCACGGCCGCTGGGCGCTCCCGAGGGTGCGATCGCCCACGTGCCGCCTCCCGATCAAGGGATCATGCGCCGAGCCGTCAGGAGTGTTGACTTCTGGTTCCTGGCGGGGACCTTCTTCGTCTGCGGCGCGACCTCGAATGGGCTCGTCGGCCAGCATTTCATCCCACACGCCGTCGATCATGGGTTCACTGCCGTGGCCGCCTCGTCCGCGCTCGCCGTGATGGGCGCGTTCAACTTCGTGGGCACCATCGCCAGCGGCTGGCTCACCGACCGCTGGGATCCGCGCCGGCTCCTTCTCATCTACTACGGGTTCCGCGGTGTGAGCCTCCTGTTCCTGCCGTTCATCCACGACACGATGTCGATCGTCGCCTTCGCCATCCTCTTCGGGCTCGACTACATCGCCACGGTGCCGCCGACGGTCGCCCTTGTCGCAGACCGCTTCGGACAGCACAACGTCGGCGTCGTGTACGGCTGGGTATTCGCCGCGCACATGCTGGGAGCGGCCATCGCGGCGTGGGTCGCCGGGGTCGTGCGCGACAGCGTCGGGGACTATGCCGCCGCTTTCGTGGCGGCCGGCTGGATCGCTATCGTCGCCGGGTTCGTAGCCCTCGCTATCCGGCGCCCGGCGCGAGACAGCGACGGCCCCACGATGGTGCCATCGGAAACCCCGGCTTCCTGAAGTCGGCGCCGCAGCGTCGGATCGTGGACGCTGTCGAGCGAACGAACCTTCACCTCGGCGCTACGCCATCGCAACCTGGCTGGGCGAAGATGCGCGCAGGAGCGCTCGGCGGGGAGGCGAGCGCTCCCTCGTGCTGCACCCCGCTGCTCCTGAAGGACCACTGATGCCCACCGAGCCCCGAGATCCCGCCGTTGACGAGACGGCCCAGCGCGCGACCGCACCCGTCCTGGGGCCGGAGCCCATCGCGAAGCCGTCGCGCGGCGTTGCCCGGCGCCGACTTCGGCGAGCGGCAGCTGTGGTCGGGGTCGGCATCCTGATCGTGGCCGTCTTCGTGGCGGGCGCCGGACTCGAGCGCCTCGGGGCGCTGCCGGGCCGCGAGGTCGTCGCGGAGGCTCCCGACGCGGCCGACTTCGGCCTCATCCGCGAGGCGTGGGACCTGCTCCACACCGAATACGTCGGCGCCCAGGAGCTCGACTCGACGGCCCTCGCCTACGCCGCCATCAACGCCCTCGCCGAGGCGACCGGCGACACCGGCCACACCCGCTTTCTGACACCGGCCGAGCTCGAGGAGGCGCACCAGAACCTGTCCGGCTCGTTCGTCGGCATCGGCGTCCAGGTCGACACAGACGAGGACGCCGTGCGCATCGTGGACGTCTTCGCCGATAGTCCGGCGCAGCGTGCCGGCCTCCAGCGCGGCGATCTCATCCTGGAAGTCGACGGCACTTCGACTGCCGACACGCCGCTGGATGTCATCGTGCAACGCGTTCGCGGCCCGGAGGGCACGGACGTCCGCCTTTCGATCCAACGGACAGGCGAGCCGGAGCCGCTCGACGTCGTCGTCAGGCGGGCCAAGATCGACCGCCCGGCGGTTTCCTGGGCCATGGTCCCGGGCTCGACCATCGCGGACATCCGGCTCGAGCAGTTCCAAACGGGCGCGGGCGACGAATTCAAGGCCGCCCTCACGGCGGCCCAGGCAGCCGGAGCGACCGGCGCCGTCATCGACCTGCGCGGCAACCCCGGTGGCTACGTCGACGAGGCACGCGCCGTCGTCAGCCAGTTCCTGCGCGACGGCGTCGTGTACCAGACACGCGACGCCCGAGGCACCGTCAACCCGAACGACGTGGTCGAGGGCGGCGTCGCCTTCGACCTGCCCATCGTCGTGCTCGTGGATGCGGGTACGGCCAGCTCCTCGGAGATCACGGCAGGCGCGCTCCAGGACGCCGGCCGGGCGAAGGTCGTCGGCGTCAAGACCTTCGGCACGGGCACGGTGCTCGGCGAGTTCCCCCTGAAGGACGGTTCGGCGCTGCGCATCGGCACCGTCGAGTGGCTGACCCCGGCGGGTCGCCGCATCTGGCACGAGGGCATCACGCCGGACGTGATCGTCGAGCTGGCGCCCGACGTCTTCCCGGTGGCGCCCGACGAGCTGGCAGCGTCCACCACCGCCCAGCTCGCCGAGACGAAGGATGTGCAGCTCTTGAAGGCGCTCGAGTTGATGGGCTTCGTGCCGAAGGGCTAGCCTTCGTCGATGGACACCTGGATCGCCATCGATACCGTGCGCGTCGTCCGCAGGTTCGCCGATCGGCCGATCGAGCCGCAGCACCTTCTCCGGATCCTCAACGCGGCACGCCGAACGGGCAGCTCGAAGAACGACCAGGACTGGGCGTTCATCGTCGTCCGCGACCGTGCCCGCCTGGTCGCTCTGGCCGACGTCGGGCCGTACGCCGGCCACCTCGCCGGGGCGCCGATGGCAGTCGCCCTCGTGGTCCCCATAGCTGACGATCGATGGGACCTCGGTCGCGCCGCGCAGAGCATGATCCTGGCTGCTTGGGAGCTCGGCATCGGGAGCGTGCCAGCGACCGTCTACGAGCCCGCGTTGGCGTCCCGTCTGCTGAGCTTGCCCGCAGCGTGGACCTGTCCGTACCTCCTGTCGATCGGCTATCCGGCCGACCCGCAGGTCCTCAGCCGGCCCAAGCGCGCGGGCGGACGCAAGATGCTGGCCGAGGTCGTCCACGTCGAACGTTGGGGCGCGGCCTGGCCTGACGACGCATCGCAGACCGGCTGATGGACCCCGCACCGAGCTTTCCAGCGAATCGACTTGCGGCCATCGGCGATGCCGAGGAGGTCGAGATCGAGACCCGAGCGGCTCCAGACGCGCCGAGTCACCGAGCCATCATCTGGGTCGTCGTCGAGAGTGGCGAGGTCTTCGTCCGATCCGTGAGGGGTCCCAGGGGCCGTTGGTACCGGGAGGTGACCGCCAACCCAGTGGCGGCACTCTGGGTGGCAGGGG
>JBEVDC010000176.1:0-2776 GCA_040514195.1 Candidatus Limnocylindrales bacterium
CCGAAGGCCGACTTCACTTCAGGGGTCATCAGGTAGTACAGGATGATCGCCGGGATGGCGACGCCGACCAGCGTGTTGAACGAGATCAGCGAGTTGCCGGCGAGCCCGAACAACAGGCTCAGCACGATATTGGCGATGAAGACGATCACCGCCACCATCCACGCCCATGGCGCGAGGCGCCAGAGTCCCAAGCCGGTGACGAGCTCCGCGATACCCAGACCCAAGATCCCGATTCCGAAGACGGCGAATAGGCCACCGAGCATGCCGCCCGCTGCTTCGCCGGTGGCAGCCCCTGCTCCGCCCATGATGCCGCCAAGGACTGTCGCGCCAAGACCACCGACGATGCCCAGGACACCGCCGACGATGGCCAGGATCGCGATGATGGTCACGCCCGTTGGGCGAACCGCTGTAGACATGTGCCCTCTCTACCTCCCTGCGCATCCATGAAGCGTCCGCGAGCACGGATGCCCGGATGCGAGCGCAGTCTACGCCCCCCATGCAAGGGGTTGGAACGGACGTTCGCGCTCAGGGTGCCGGAATGAGGTCGAACAGCGCTCCGCTGCGGACGAGCGTCGTAGCTGCGGCGACGTCCGGACCAGGGTCGCGATCGCTCTCGAGATGGGCGACGCGGGCCCGCAATCTGCGATGCGCCTCGGCCACACCTGCGCCCGGACGCTGGCCGCCTGCGATGCGGAAATCGAGGCCCTGGCCAGCACACAGCAGTTCCAACGCCACGACGACCTCGACATTGCCGAGGATCTGTCGTGCCTGACGAGCGGCGATGGAACCCATCGAGACGTGGTCTTCCTGGTTGGCGCTGGTCGGGATGGAGTCGGCCGAGGCAGGGTGCACGAGGACCTTGTCCTCCGACACGAGTGCCGCCGCCGTGTACTGGAGGAGCATCAACCCGCTGTTCAGCCCGGCGTCCTCGACCAGGAACGGTGGCAGGCCGGACAGCCGGCCGTCGATGAGCAGGGCGGTTCGCCGTTCGCTGATCGAACCCAGCTCGGCGATAGCCAGCTTGACAAGATCCAGCGCCAGGGCGACAGGCTGCCCGTGGAAATTGCCGCCTGATACGACGCGCCCGCCGGCGGTCGCGATGGCCTCAGGGTCGGCGACAGCGCCATCCGGGAAGACGAGCGGGTTGTCGGTCGCGCTGTTGATCTCGATCTCGAGCACGCGGCGGCCGTAGGCGAGGGCGTCACGCGTCGCACCGTGGACCTGTGGCACGCAGCGGACCGAATACGGGTCCTGGACCTTGTGCGCCTGCCCATGGTGGGCCTGCTGGAGCTCCGATCCGCGCAGCAAGTGGCGCAGCTCTGCGGCCACGCGCCCTTGACCGGGATGCGGTCGGGCCGCGTGGTAGGCCTCGGCAAAGGCGACGTCAGTGCCCATCAGCGCTTCCGTGCTCATAGCCGCCACGACCGAGGCCGTGCCGCACAGCCGCTCGGCATCGATGACGGCCAGGGCACCGACGGCGCTCATCATCTGCGTCCCGTTGAGGAGTGCCAGGCCTTCCTTGGCCTCGAGACGGAGGGGCTCCAGGCCGGCCGCCGCAAGCGCCTCGGCCGCCGGCACCTCTCGGTCGCCGGCGATGACCCATCCGCGACCGATGAGCGGCAGTGCCAGGTGCGCCAGCGGGGCGAGGTCACCCGAGGCGCCGACGCTGCCCTGCTCGGGCACGACCGGATCGATGCCCAGGTCCAGAAAGGCCAGCAGCCGCTCCACGAGCTCGGGGCGGCAGCCGCTCTGCCCGATGGCCAGGGTGTTGGCGCGCAAGACCAGCATCGCGCGCACGGAGGCGACGTCGAAGCGGCTTCCGACCCCCACCGCGTGGCTGACGAGCAGGTTCTCCTGGAGGCGGGCGGCATCGGCCGGCGCGATCCGCACGGTGGCCAGGTCGCCGAAGCCGGTGGTCACGCCGTAGACGGCCTCGCCGCGTTCGACGATGGCCTCGATGACTGACCGACTCCGAACCATCCTGGCCCGAGCCTCGGGCGCCAGGACCGCCTGAGCGCCATAGCGGGCGACGGCCTCGACTGCCTCGAGCGTCAGGTCGTGGCCGGTCAGGACGATCGGATCAGGCACAGCGGCAGGATACGCGGCCCTGCTGACCGAGATCAGCTCGGCGTCGTCGGGGCACCGCAGTCCAGTTCAGGACCAGGTGTCGCCGCTGGTCCCACGGATGTGGCTCACATCATTGGCCAGCACGAGCCTGGCGCCGTTGGCTCCGGGAGCCGGGTACTGCAGGACGGTCAGGTTCGCAGGCTCCTGCCTGAATCGATCGCGGTAGGCCCTCAGCGGCACATCAAGAGCGACGCAGAGGAGGATCCGGTTCGTCGTCGAGTGCCCGACGGCCAGGATCCGAAGCTCATCACCGGTTCGTAGCCGACCGGCGTGCCAGTGTCCCAGCTCGTCGAGCCAGGCTCGCACGCGCTTGGCGACGTCGCCGCCGCTTTCGCCTCCCGGACAGGGAGCATGTGCCGGGTCAGCCTCCCAGGCCCGCCGTCGTTCTCCGTCCTGGGCGTCGATCTCCGCATAGGTCAGCCCCTCCCACTCGCCGTAGTCCATCTCGACGAGGCGGGGCTCCGACTCGGCCTCCTGATCGGCCACGACGAGGCGGGCCGTCTCGTGGGCCCGCTTCAGAGGACTCGACACGACTCGGTCGAATCGGACGCCCGTCAACCGCCGGCCAAGGGCCTTCGCCGCCGATCGTCCCGCCTCGGACAGCTCGATGTCGAGGTGCTGACCAAGGTGCTGCTCAGGATGAGAGCGC
>JBEVDC010000231.1:0-2528 GCA_040514195.1 Candidatus Limnocylindrales bacterium
GGCCGCTCATAGAGGTCTGCCTGGTGCGCGGTGTCAGTCTTCCGCGTATCCGACGAGCCATCTAGATCCCGCATGCCCGGCCGGTGGCCGCCGATGAAGACGTACAAGAGGGTGCCCACCAGGAAGAGGGCGAGGAAGAAGAGGCCAACGTAGAAACCAGCCATGCAGGGAGTGTAGCGGCGCCCGAAGGCGCTCGTCGGGCTCTCCTGCCCCCGACACGTCCCCCGGCCGGCGGGATGCACTACCCGGGGTTCTGACGGCTGCTATCCTCAAGCCGCCCACGGAACGCGGACTGTCGTGATGTCCGTTCGGGCGAGGAGCGAGGGAAACTGCATGAAACGACCGATCGGGGTCACGCTGCTGGGCATCCTGTCCCTGGCAGCGGGCATCTCATTCCTGTTGCTCGGTCTCCAGCTGATGGGCGCTGTGACCTTCGGGCCGCTCCAGTCCGGGACCGGTGTGTGGGCCTACGGCCTGCTCGTGACGCTCACAGGGCTCGCCTTCGGTGCGGCCGGCTTCGCGTTCTGGAGTCTCCAGCCGTGGGCCTGGCTGTTCGGCCACATCCTGGCCATCTTCGGCCTTATCGAGGCCGTTCTCGTGTGGCTCACGACGGACAACTTCGGCGCCGGCGTGGCGACAGGGCTCTTCCCGCTGCTGGTCCTCTGGTACCTCAACCGGGAGCCGGTCAAGAAGGCATTCGGCCAGGTCGACGCCTAGCCCGACGGGGCGCGATGAGCGCCCGATGATCGAGGGCCGCCCGCGCCAACAGGCGTTGGCGGCTCTTTCGATTCCGACGGCTTGCCGGATGGTGAGCGCGTCAAGAAGGCCATGATGCCGTCCTGGAGCCGATACCAGCAGATGATGATCGGGTCACGCTCCGGCGCCGAGCTCTGACATGGCGACGCCTTATTGGCGTGCCATCGCGATCCGCAAGCGCTCTTCAGGCGTGATCAGGTGGTCGAGATCCTCGGCCGCCTCATCGATGTCGAGCTCGACCCATCGGATGCGGCCGCTGAACGCCTTGCCTGCCGACCCGAAATCGTCGGTCACCGGCGTCCCCGTATCCTGACCCAGGTCGGTCGTCTCGTCACCCGAAAAGATCATTGGGACGGTGTTCTCGAGGCGGCCCTCGCCCACCTTCGACCCGTCGAGGAAGAGGGCGGCGGTGCCGCCCTTGCCGAGACCGCCGCCGTCATACGTGAACTCCATCCTGATCTGGTGCTCGCCGGCCGGGATGACAGTGTCGCCAATGATCTTGGATCGACGCAGGCCGAGCAGGTTGTAGCAATATGCGGGCTTGCCATCCAACGCATAGAGCGTCCAGCCGCCGAACGCGCCGCCCTGGGCGATGATCACGCCGTTCGCGCCGCCGTCGGGAACCACGATCTCGGCCGTGACGCTATGGGACTTGTTCTTGATGACGAGGACCGAGTTTTCCGTGAGGCGGCCCATGCCGCCGAAGAGGAGCTGGCGCTTGCCACGGACCAGCTGCGGCCGGCCGGCAAGGTCCGAGTTGAAGCGCTCGACACGGCGATCGTCGAGTGGCAGGACGTTGTGCTTGGCGGCCTCGATCAGGAACAGGCGCTGCAGCTCGTGGAGTCGATCGGGCTGCAATTTGGCCACGTCGTGGGCCTGCGTCCAGTCGTCGGGCGCATAGAGCTCCCAGACGTCGTCGTCGAATGGCGGTGACGGTGCCATGACCCACGGCGTGCTGTGCCGGGTGACGGCCGTCCAGCCCTTGTGGTAGATGCCGCGATTGACGAACATCTCGAAGTACTGGGTCTCGTGCTGATCGGCGGCGTCCGCGGCATCGAAGCTGTAGGCCAGGCTGACGCCTTCGTAGGGCAGCTGCTGGACGCCGTTGACGAAGGTCGGCTCGGGCAGCCCGGCGGCCGCGAGCACGGTCGGTGCTACGTCGATGACGTGGTGGAACTGGTTCCGGATCTCGCCCTTGGCCTTGATGCCGGTCGGCCAGCGGATGATCGTGCCGTTGCGCGTTCCGCCCCAGTGGCTGGCGACCTGCTTGGTCCACTGGTAGGGGGCGTCCATGGCGTGCGCCCACCCCACGGCGTAGTGGTTGTAGGCCTCGGGCGTGCCGAACTTGTCGACATGAGCGGCCATGAAGTCGACCGTCTCGAGCGCAGCCGCGCCGTTGAGCATGAGCATCTCGTTGAAGGATCCGTTGATGGTGCCTTCTGCCGACGCGCCGTTGTCGCCGGTGATGAGGACGACGAGCGTATCGTCTAGGATCCCGAGGTCTGCGACGGCGTCGATGAGCCGGCCGACGTGGTGATCGGTGTGCTCCATGAAACCCGCGTAGATCTCCATCTGGCGCGCCAGCACGGGCTTCAGCGCGTCCGGCATGTCGTCCCAGGCGGGGATCTCCGGCGGCCGAGCCGTGAGCTCCGCGTCGGCGGGGACGACGCCGAGCTCGCGTTGCCTCGCGAGCGTCTCCTCGCGGATCTGATCCCATCCGCCATCGAATCGACCCTTGTACTTGCCCGACCACTCTGGCGGCACGTGGTGCG
>JBEVDC010000011.1:0-4635 GCA_040514195.1 Candidatus Limnocylindrales bacterium
CGACGCATCTGTGCGCAGTGATGCGCGGCGTTCGCAAGCCGGGCACGATCATGACCACCAGCGCAGTGCTCGGCATCTTCCGATCACGCGACAAGACACGCGCCGAATTCCTGGCCCACCTCGAGCGGCGACCACCGGGACCCGCCTGACCAAGGGAAGGCGCCGTACACTCCAGCCATGCCCGACCGACCGATCAAGGTGCTCATCGCCAAGCCCGGGCTCGACGGCCACGACCGCGGGGCCAAGGTCCTCGCTCGGGGCCTCCGTGACGAAGGTTTCGAGGTCATCTATACGGGCCTGCGCCAGTCGCCGGAGATGATCGTCACGGCAGCACTCCAGGAGGATGTCGACGTGGTCGGGCTGTCGATCCTCTCCGGCGCCCACATGACCCTCTTGCCGAAGATCACCGCCGGCCTCAAAGCCCAGGGGCTGGACGACGTGCTCGTGACGGCCGGCGGCATCATCCCCGACGACGACATCTCCGCCCTCAAGACGGCGGGCGTGGCCGAGGTCTTCGGTCCCGGCACCACCATCGCCCAGGTGGCCGACTACATCCGCGCCAACGTGCGGTCACGCGACGGAGCGTGACCCCGCGCGACCGCGGCCGCGATCTTGCCAAGAAGGCGCGAGGCGGCGATCGTCGAGCGCTCGCCCGGCTGCTGACCGAGGTCGAGGATCGTTCGCAGGTCGGCGAGGCCGCGATGCGGATCCTCTATCCGCTCGCCGGCCGTGCCCACCTGGTTGGCGTCACCGGTGCCCCCGGCGCCGGCAAATCCACGCTCGTGGCGGCGCTCGTCGGGGAGGCGCGCAAGGCGGGCCGGCCGGCAGCCGTCGTGGCCATCGATCCATCGAGCCCCATCACTGGTGGCGCCATCCTCGGCGACCGGGTCCGCATGCAGGCATATGCCGGCGACAACGATGTCTTCATCCGCTCCATGGCCTCGCGCGGCCACGCCGGAGGGCTGGCCACGGCCACGGTCGCGGCGGCCGCCGTGCTCGACGCGGTCGGCTTCCCGCTGGTCTTCATCGAGACGGTCGGCACGGGCCAGAGCGAGGTCGAGGTGGCCGCCATCGCCGACACCACGGTCGTCGTCCAGGCGCCGGAGATGGGTGACGAGGTGCAGGCCATCAAGGCGGGCCTGCTCGAGGTGGCAGACATCGTGGTCGTCAACAAGGCCGACCGGCCGGGCGCACATCGGGCCGCCTCCCAGCTCCGGGCGATGCTGACGGTCGGGGCTCGACACGACCGCGCCGCGGCCGCGGCGGGCCGTCCCACCCCCAAGCGGCCTGAGGTGCTCCTGGCCGCGGCTGCGACTGGGGATGGGGTGCCCGCGCTCCTGGCCTCGCTCGACCGACGCGCTGCCCAGGGCCAGAGCGCCGATGGCGGTCCAGACCATGACCCGACGCGTCTGATACGGGCGCGGGCACAGGTCGATGGCATCCTCGGTGAACGGTTGCGGGCCCGCCTCGGTTCAGGTGAGCGGATGGCCGCCATGACTGCCCTGTACGCCGCCGTGGCCGCGCACGAGCTCGATCCCTATGCCGCCGCCGACCGAGCGCTCGATGGCCTGATGGGGCTTGAGCGCCAACCGGGCGCCGACCGACCATGAGTGTCGAGGTCGAGCCCGCCGTCGGCGTCGGTGCGGGAGTCACCCCCGAGGTTCGGCTGGTCAGTCGGGCCTTCGTCGCGCTGGCCCTCGCGGCGCTCGCCTTCTTCGTCGCCGGTGGCATCGTCCTGCCCGTGGCGCCGCGCTTCGCCAGCGGCCCGCTCGGGGCGGACGCGTTCGGCTTCGGCGTCTCGATCGGCGCGTTCGCCATCGCCGCCCTCCTGGCGCGGCCGATCGTCGGCTGGGCCTCGGACCGCTACGGCCGTCGACCGCTCCTGTTGCTCGGGGCGGGCATCACCATCGCCGGACTCGGCCTCCACCTGCTGGCGACCGACCTGATCGTCTTCACCCTGGCGCGTGGTCTGCTCGGCATCGGCGAGGGCTTCTTCTTCGTGGCGGCACTCGCCGCCGGCAGCGACATCGCACCGGTCACTCGACGTGGCGAGGCACTCAGCTTCCTGTCGCTCTCGCTCTACATGGGTGTCGTCATCGGGCCGGTCGTGGGCGAGGTCGTCCTCGCCAACGGCGGCTTCGACGCGGTCTGGCTCGTGGCGGCGGGCATGACCGGGGTCGCCTTGCTGCTCAGCCTGGCCGTGCCCGAGACGGCGCCTGCCCGGGTCGCCGCCATCGCCGCCGCCGCCGGAGGCGAGGTGGAGCAGCGTCGCGCTCGCGGGCGCCTGTTCCATCCGCGCGGCCTGCTGCCTGGCCTCCTGGTCCTGGCCGGAGCTTGGGGCATGAGCGGCTACTTCACCTTCCTGCCCTTCTACGCGACCGGTGTCGGGCTCGATGGGGCGGGCGCGCCGCTCGCCATCTATGGCCTGACCGTCATCGTCCTGCGAGCCTTCGGCGCTCGCCTGCCCGATCAGCTCGGAGCCGCGCGACTGTCCGGCGTCGCCATGGTCGTGGTCGTCGGAGGGCTGAGCGTCATCGGCCTCGTGCCAACGCCGGCGGGCCTGTTGATCGGTACGGTCCTCTACGCCTCGGGCGTGGCTTTCCTCTTCCCGGCCCTGATGACGTGCGCGGTCGGGCGCGTCGATCCAGAAGAGCGCGGTTCCGTGCTCGGCACCACCAGTGCCTTCCTCGACCTGGGCTTTGGGATCGGGCCCGTCGCCCTCAGCCTGCTGGCGGCCGGCGGCACCGTCGGCACGGCGTCCATGGCTGGCCTCTCGGCCACCTTCCTCGTCTCCGCAGCCGTGGCCGCCGTCGGCGCCACCATCCTCTACCTGCGTCGCCGCGACCTGGCGCCGTCGGTCGTAGCCACCGGGTAGGCTGGCGTCGACGTGCCCACCGAACCGATCCTCGTCTGCGGCGCCGGCCTGATGGGCCACGGCATCGCCCAGGTCTTCGCTGCTGCGGGTCACCAGGTCACGCTCTACGAGCCGGAGCTGGATCGGGCGCAGGCCGGCCGCGATCGGATCGCCGCCAATCTGGCCCGGGCCGTCGACAGGGAGCGGATGACCGCCGAGGAGCGCAACCAGGCGCTGGCTCGCGTCCAGGCCACCGACGACCTGGCCACTGCGGCCACGATCGCCCTCGCCGTGGAGGCCGTCTACGAGGACGTGGCGATCAAGACAGCATTGTTGGCCGAGCTCGATCGGATCGCGCCGGCCGATGCCGTCCTGGCATCGAACACGAGCTCCATCCCCATCACCACCCTGGCCGGTGCCGTCGGGGAGAGCCGCCGTCCGAAGGTCGTCGGGATGCACTTCTTCAGCCCTGTGCCGGTCATGCCGCTCATCGAGCTGGTGCGCGGCCAAGCCACGTCGAGTGCCACCGAGGCGGCCGTCCGCGGTTGGTCGGCGGAGCTCGGCAAGCAGGTCATCGTCAGCCAGGATCGGCCGGGCTTCATCGTCAACCGCATCCTGATGCCCTACCTGGCCGAGGCCATGCGAGCCCTCGAGGAAGGGGTCGGCACGGCCGACGACATCGACACGGGCGCCCGTGTCGGGCTCAACCACCCGATGGGGCCGCTCGAGCTGGCCGACTTCATCGGCCTCGACACGTGCCTGTCCATCATGAACGTGCTCGTCGATGGCTACGGCCAGCCGCACATGGCGCCGCCCCAAGTGCTGCGCGATCTGGTCGCCGCTGGGCGTCTCGGCCAGAAGACGGGCCAGGGCTTCCATACCTATCCGCGGCCGCCCCGCTGAAGCGAGATTGGCCTGACCGATCGCGGCGGTTCGCCGGTCCCGGTGTAGATTCGGGCGATGCCTGACGTCAGCACACCGAACGGCAACGTCTACCTCGTCTCCGCTGCGCGCACACCGATCGGCAAGTTCGCTGGCGGCCTGGCAGAGGTGCCGGCGACGACGCTCGGCGGCATCGCCATCCGCGCCGCCGTCGAGCGCGCGGGCCTGGAGCCCGCGACCGCGTCCATCGATGAGGTCTTCATGGGCCAGGTCCTGCAGGGCGGGGCTGGGCAGGCGCCGGCGCGCCAGGCGCTGCTGAAGGCCGGCCTGCCGGATACCACGCCCGCCACGACCATCAATCGCGTCTGCGGTTCCGGCCTCAAGGCGATCATGCTGGCGGCTGCAGCCATCCGCGCCGGCGACGCCTCGATCGTCGTGGCGGGCGGCATGGAGTCCATGAACCAGGGCCCCTACCTGTTGCCGAAGGCGCGCTTCGGCTACCGCTTGGGCAACGCGCAGCTGGTCGACTCGACCGTCGCCGACGGCCTGTGGTGCGCGGTCGAGGACTGCCACATGGGCACGCATGCAGAGCGAGTGGCGATCCACAACGCCGTCTCGAGGGCCGACCAGGACGCCTTTGCCCTGGAGAGCCACCAGCGGGCCATCGCGGCCATCGACGACGGCCGTTTCGCGGATGAGATCGTGCCCGTGCCCGTTCGCCGCGGCCGCGAGGAGTCGCTGGTCACGACCGATGAATCGCCCCGCCGCGACACGACCGCCGAGGCGCTCGCCAAGCTCAAGCCAGCCTTCGACCTGCCGACGGGCGAGGACGCCCCGGCCGACGACGGGGGCACGGTCACAGCGGGCAACTCGCCCGGTATCACGGACGGCGCCGCGGC
>JBEVDC010000016.1:0-5461 GCA_040514195.1 Candidatus Limnocylindrales bacterium
GGCGAATATCACGGACGCCTCTCTAGCGGACTCGGGCCCCACGACGGGGCCTGCCGCCCCCGCCCGTCCACTGCGCATGGTAGCGGCGCAGGCGTCGGCGCGCGTTGCCCGCCTCGAGGTGCGGCTCAGCTGCGTTCGAGGTAGCGCTCGCGCTCCCAGTCGTGGACGACCGAGTCGTAGACCTGTTGTTCGACCCGGGCGGCGTTGAGGTAGTGGTCGACGACGTCCTGGCCGAAGATGGCCACCGCGGCGTCCGAGCGCTCCAGCTCCCATATCGCCTCGTACAGCGCCCGTGGCATCCGGTCGCAGCCGGTCGCGATGTAGCCGTTGCCCTTGAACTCCGGTTCGAGCGGCAGCTCGTGCTCGATGCCGTAGAGGCCGGCCCCGATCATGGCCGCGTAGGTCAGGTAGGCGTTCATGTCGCCGCCAGGGAAGCGGTCTTCGACGTGCAGGGCGTTGCCGCGGCCGACGAGGCGGAAGCCTGTCGTCCGGTTATCGCGGCCCCAGACGACGTTGACCGGCGCCCAGGACAGCGAGGCGTAGCGTTTGTAGGAATTGATGTTGGGGGCGATGAACACCGCCAGCTCGCGCGACAGCTTCATCATCCCGGCCACGAAGTGGCTGAAGGCCAGGGACATGTCGTATGGCAGGTCGGCCGCCGGGTCGTAGGTCAGCGACGCCGCGCCGTCCTTGTCCCAGAGGCTCATGTGCAGGTGGCCCGACGAGCCGGTCCAGGTGTGGTCGGGCTTTGACATGAAGGTGATGCCCCAGCCGTTGAGGTACGCGATCTCCTTCGCGCCGTGCTTGAAGATGACGCTCCGGTCGGCCGACTCGAGGACGTCGTCGTAGCGGATGTTGACCTCGTGCTGTCCCGGCGCGGCCTCGCCCTTGCTGAACTCGATGGGGATGCGCGCCTCGGTCATCTGGTTGCGGAGGAGCCGGTGGAGCGGCTCCGCCTTGGTCGCCTGCAGCAGGTGGTAGTCCTCGTTGTACGTGCCGAAGCGCTCCGGCGGCACGAAACCCTTGCGAGCCATCTCGTCCCATGAGTCGCGCAGCACGTAGTACTCGAACTCGGAGCCGGCCTTGACCCGAAAACCCTGCGCCGCGGCGAGCGCCACCTGGCGCTTGAGGATGGTGCGCGGCGAGACCGGGATCTCGGTGTCGGTCTCCTCGTCCATCGTGTCCGAGAGGACGAGCGCGGTCTTCTCCAACCAGGGCAGGACGCGCATGGTGTCCCAGACAGGCGAGGCGATCCAGTCGCCATAGCCGGTCTCCCAGTTCATGAGCGCAAATCCCTCGGGGGTGTTCATCTCCATGTCCGTGCCCAGGAGATAGGTACAGAAGTGCGCGCCATGGTCGATGACACCATCGAGGAAGGCCTGTGCCTGGACGCGTTTACCCATCAGGCGGCCCTGCATATCGGTGATGGCCACCACCAGCGTGTCGATCCGGCCATCCCTGACCATGGCCTCGAGCTCCTCGAGCCGGGGGTGCTTGGCGTGGGCGTCGCTCATGGGTCAGCCTCGTGGTGCAGGGTGGGGTCGGCCCGTCGAGCCGGCCGACCCCGTCATCGCCGGGAGGATGTCCCGTGCGTTCAGGCGCCGACCTTTTCAGCGGCCTGCTCGAACTCTCGCTCGATCTCCGTCAGCTGGGCAGCGTCGCCCATCGATCGCGGCCCCTGGAACCGCTGGCGGGCCCAGCCGAAGTAGTAGATCAGCAGCAGGACCACGGCCACCGCCATGAACGGCCAGCTGATGTTGCCCGACGTCGGGAACGAGAACAGGACGAGGAGGACGAGGATCCAGAAGATCGCCAGCGCCGCGACGGGCTTCGACCAGCGGCCGAGGCTCCAGACGCGCTCCTTCTTCCACTCGTCGCTGCGTGTCCCGAGGTAGATCGGGATGCCATATGCGGCGTACAGGAAGATGGTGCTGATGGCGGTCACGATGGCGATGGCGATGCCGCCGCCGCCTGCGCTGCCCGAGGCGCCGACGTAGAAGGCTGCGATCGCGAACAGCCAGGCGACGACGACGATGGCGACCAACGAGTTGACCGGCGTCCGGTAGCGGTGTGAGACCCGCTTCAGCCAGCGTGAGCCGGGCACGCCGTCGTCACGGCTGAAGGCGAAGAGCATCCGGCCCGCCGAGGCGATCGACGAGAGCGTGCAGAACGACATGGCGATGGCGATGCCGGCGCCGAGCAGGGCTCCGACCATGTCGAGGTTGTACTTCAGGGTGTCATAGACGGCGTAGCCCTGGCCGAAGTAGTAGGTGCTGTAGGTCGCCGAATCGGCATCCGCAAGCTTGGCCGGGAACAACGTGGACAGTTCCGGCAGGTGCGTCGCGAGCGTGAACAGGAAGATGAAGCCGACCACCGCGGACACGGCGACCGACAGGAAGATGCCCCAGGCACTGGCGACCCTGGCCCCGACCGTCTCCTCGGCGACATGGGCCGAGGCGTCGTAGCCGGTGTACGTCCAGTTCGCCTGCAGCAGCGAGAACATGAAGGCCAGGAAGAGCGGGTAGGTGACGGCTGCCCCGTAGCTCAAGGTGATCGGGATGCCCAGCGGCGTCAGGTCATTCGCCCACGAGCCGTCGACGTCCTGTGGCTGGATCGCGAAGAGCGTCAGCCCGGACATGTCCGGCTTTCCGGCCACGAAGACGAGCACCACGATGGCGGCCACGATGGCGATGTGCCACCAGACGCTGACCTGGTTGAGGATCGCGACCACGTTGAGACCGACGACGGTGAGCACCAGGCAGACGAGCATCAGGATGCCCATCGTCATGGTCGCGCCGGTCAGCACCGGCACGTCGCCATTGGCCAGGATGACGGTCGTGTTGTTGTAGTCGATGCCGATGTTGTCCAGGAGCGGCGTGACGATCGACACGTTCAGGAACTGGGCGGCCGCATAGGAGATGCCGGCCACGATGGCGAACTGGCCGATGAGGTTGAACCATGCGGTCCACCAGCCCCAATTCTTGTCCTTCATCCGGCTCGCCCAGTAGTAGAGGCCGCCGGCGGTCGGGTAGGCCGAGGCGATCTCCGACATCGAGGCCGCGATGAGGAGTACGAAGATGGTCACCACGGGCCAGCCGATGAGGGCGGCCGCGGTGCCGGCCCAGGCCAGGCCGTAGTCGAAGAGGATGACCGCTCCGGTCAGGATGGAGATGATGCTGAAGCTGATCGCGAAGTTACTGAATCCGCCCATCGTGCGGAATAGCTCCTGGGCGTAACCCAGCTTGTGCAGGTCCTGGACGTCCTTCTGGATGGCGTCCTCGCGAGACTGGGTCATCGAGATCCTCCCTGGCAGGGTGGGCTCGGATCGGTGCCCAGAGGACCGACCAGCGGGTCCCTCGTCCCGCGGTCCGATCGCAGCGCGCCGCCTCCTCCCGGCGTGGCTTCGGGTCCAGAGCACCGTCCGCAGGCTGGGGGTTCGCGTGCGGACTGCAGAAGTCATCGGCGCGGCGTATCGGCCGCTGCTGCGACGTCGCCTCCTTTCGCCGTTCGTGGGACGCGTCTCGATCGGTCGCGGGTCGTACCCGCGCCACGGGTCAGGCCGCGACTATACCGAGCGCGGCAAGCCCGTGGAAGGGCTGCGCGCAGGGCCCGCGACATGCCTGCGCGGTCAGTAGAGTTGACGCGCGGTTTCCGGGGCGTGGAGGACGAAGACCTCGTCGGCCATCGGCCCGTCGAGGATCAGGTCGGTCACCGCGGCGTGGCGGGTGACGGTCTCGCCGAAGCGCTCGATGAGAAGCACGATCAGCCCACTCAGGCGATCCACGCCGACCTCGAGGACGTGGTCGGGTCGGTCGTTGAGCACCTCTGCCCGGCGGGGCTGCGAGCAGCGCACCAGCCACGACTCGCGCCCGTTGCGCTCGTTGGTACCGAGGAGTTCCAGGACCCCGGTCGCGAGCACGTTCCGGCAGAAGCCGCGGGGATGGACGAACGTCTCGGCTAGCGTCTCCATGGGCAGCATCGTGCGCGGCGCATAGACACGTGCGAAGCCGGGCAAGTCATCGCGCGTCAGGCCCTCGGGACGGTCGCGGACGGGCCGCGCCGTGATCAGGTCGCGATCGGTCTCATAGGTCCGGATCGTCTCCCCGTCCGACAGCCAGATGTGGCCCGGGACGCGAGGCGAGTCGCCGCCGGTCCGAGACAGGACTTTCGCCCTGGAGGGATGCCGCAGCCAGATCTCGCTGACTTCGGTCTCCTCGCCGCGTGCGGTCCAGGTCCGGTCCACGATGCGCATGCGCAGCGTCTCGAAGCGCAGTTCGGCTTCGGCCATGAACGCGAACAGCTCGGTCATGCTGGGTGCGTCGACGGGCGGCGCGACCACGTTCGGCAGGCGGATGTCGGCGGTGACGACGGTGGTCAGGGCGGTCTCGGCCATCGTCGCGATCGTAGCATCCGGGCGACAGCGGGACCCACCCCGATCGACGCGCCCGATGACTGCTCTGCGCGGTGCCTGCGCGCAACGGAGAAGGCTTCGCGAAGGGGTAGCGTCGTTGACCCCCCGGGGGGCGCGGTGTACGTTCGAACCCTGACCGCTCGGCGGTGGAGGTCCGAGCCCGTGCGCCCGTCACCGGCCGACGACGAGCCCGCGTTCGCCATGAGTTGCGGCGCATCCGCCCGGGCTCTTAGGAGCGCGAAATGTGGCTGTGTCGCACGGAGTCGTAGGAGGACAGCTACGGTGAGACCACGCAAGTCGCTCCCGGCGACGATCGCGACATCGATCATCCTTGTCACAGCGCTCCTGATGAGCAGCGCCGGCATCGTCGGCGCAGCCAGCCCGACCGCCGTCCGCGGCACCAAGCCCGCATGGGCGACCTCCGGGCGCCTGGTGCGCCACGTTGCTCCGGACGAGGTCATCGGCTTCCGGCTCTACCTCGGTTGGCGGGACGCCGCCGGGGCAGAGGCTCTCGCCCGCGCCGTCTCGGATCCCGCCAGCACGTCCTATGGAAAGTTCCTGACCCCGGCCCAGTTCCGCAAGCGCTTCGCGCCGACCATCAACCAGGTCGGGGCCGTCCAGAACTGGCTGCGCAACGCAGGCTTCAAGATCACCCACACGCCATCGAACAACCACTTCGTGGCCGCCAAGGGAACGGCACGGAAGGTCGAAGCCGCCTTCAACACGAAGCTGAACATCTACAAGATCAAGGGCATGAAGCTCCGCGCCCCCTCGACGGCGCTCAAGATGCCCGCCTCGATCGCGAAGCTGATCAGCGGCGCGATCGGCATCGATGAGAGCAACCTGACGGTCCACAGCAACACGAAAGTCGACAGCAAGGCCCCACCGAGCGCGGGCTTCCGGAACTCGCCGCCCCTCTCGTCCTACTGGGCAGAGCTGGTCTCGCCGTATGCCTATCCGACAGGCTTCACCGACGTCGGCAGCCCGGCGACGGCACCATGGACCGTCCGCGGCTACACGCCGGATCAGATCAAGGGCGCTTACGGCATC
>JBEVDC010000052.1:0-2833 GCA_040514195.1 Candidatus Limnocylindrales bacterium
TCGCCCCGCCGACGGATCGGTCGCACGTGCCGGTGTTCGCGACCGGCGGCCGCCAGATCGGCAAGGCGACGAGCCATGGCTGGAGCCCGATCCTCAAGCAGGCCATCGCCCTGGCCTCCGTGCCGCCGGTCTACGAGCGTATCGGCGCGCAGCTGGAGATGGAGTGGACGGTCGAGGGTCGGCGTGGCCGCGTCTCTGCGACCGTCACCGAGCTGCCGTTCCTCGACCTGCCGCGCAAGCGAGGGTAGGCCGTCCGACTGCCTACCGCCTCGTGCTCCGCAACCCGAGATCCGACACCGAGAGGGGGATCGAAGATGACCGACCGCCATGGCCCGCTGCGCCCGACCATCGACGAAAGGATGCCGAGCTGGATCGAGGAGCTCGCCGCGTTCTGTCGCATCCCGTCCGAGGCGAGCGACATCGGCGCCCTGCGGGAGGCGGCGGAGTGGACGGCGACTCGGCTCCGGCGGTTGGGAGCACGGATCGACATCGTCGAGCTGCCCGGGCAGCCGCACGTGCCGCCGCTCGTGGTGGGCGAGATCGGGGAGGGCACGCGGACCCTGACCATGGTCCAGCACTACGACGTCCAACCCGCCTCGCCACATGACCTATGGACCACGCCGGCCTACGAACCGGTCGTGCGCGACGGTCGCCTCTACGCACGCGGCGCGACCGACAACAAGGGCGAGCTGATGTCCCGGATCTGGGGCATCGAGGCGTACCTGGACGCGATCGGGCCGCTCCCCTGCCGGGTCCGGTTCCTCGTCGAAGGCGAGGAGGAGTCGGGCAGCGAGCACCTCGACGCGTTGCTCGACGAGCGGGCGGATCTGCGACACGCGGACGGCGCCCTCATCGAGGGCGGCAGTGTGGACGCCCTCGGCCGGCCGGTGCTGACTGCCGGCGCGCGGGGTGGCCTTTCCGTCGAGCTGGTCGCGCGAACGCTCGCATACGACGCCCACTCCAGCCTGGCGACCATGCTGCCGAGCGCCCCGATCCGCCTGGTGTTGGCCCTGGCCTCGCTCTACGGCCCCGACGGGGTGCCGGATTGGCCGGGCCTGGAGATCGGCGCGCGAACGCCGACCGAGGCACAGCGGGCGGCGGTGGCCGCACTCCCGACCGAGGACCTCGACGCCATCAAGGCGGAGTACGGCGTGGAGGCGTTCATCGGGGGGCGCGAGGGGACGGCGGCCTGGCACGCGGATGCCTTCGCCGTGACGTGCAACATCCAGGGTCTTTGGTCGGGCTACACCGGGCCTGGCGGCAACACCATCGTGCCGGCCGAGGCGCATGCGCGCATCGACATGCGCATCATCCCGGACCAGGTCCCGGCCGAGGTCCTGGCCGCTCTCCGTGCCCACCTCGATGCGAAGGGGTTCGCGGACATCGAGATGCACACCTTCGAGGGAGCCGAGCCCGCCTACTGGTCGGATATCGAGGACCCCATCGTCGATGCTGCGGCGGCGGCCTCCGAGGCAGTCTTCGGCAAGCCTGCCCTCCGCTTCGTGGCGATGTCCGGCATCGTGCCCATGCACCAGGTCTGCGCCCGGTACCGCGTGCCCATGACGACGCTCGGCGGCGCCAATGAGGACTGTCGAGCGCACGCGCCGGACGAGAACTATCCGCTGGCCAGCGCC
The DNA here is from genome assembly GCA_040514195.1 of Candidatus Limnocylindrales bacterium. Taxonomy (GTDB): domain Bacteria; phylum Chloroflexota; class Limnocylindria; order Limnocylindrales; family CSP1-4; genus CSP1-4. The sequence goes on from JBEVDC010000052.1 coordinate 1,635, forward strand.
GCCGACGCGGCCGAGGTCACCGCCCGCTTCCTGGACGCCTTCGCCAAGGGCTGAACGACCGGGTCGGCCATGCGCCAGGGCCGTCAGCCACGCGCCAGGAACGCCGAGAGGCGCTCCAGCGCGGCCGGCAGGTCCGTCCGTCCGAAGCCGATCCTGACGTGGTTCCCGGCGTGCCCGAAGGTCGAGCCCGGCAGCAGCAGGACGCCCTCCGCCTCGACCAGCGCCGCAGCGAAGTCGTCGGCGGTCGTGTCGGGCCGCGTCAGGCGTGGGAAGCCGATCGAGCCAGCCCGCGGACGCACCCATCGGAAGGCTGCGGCATGCTCGATGAGGAAGTCGTCCAGCAGCCCGAGGTTGACGGCCACGATGGCCCGCGAGCGGGCCAGGACCGACTCCTTCGCGCGAAGGCCGATGATGGCCAGGATCTCCGATGGCGCCGGTGGACAGATCGTGGTGTAGTCCTTGAAGGCGGCGACGCGTCCGAGCAGGTCCCGGTCATGGCTGGCCAGCCAGCCGATGCGAAGGCCGGCCATGGCGAACGACTTGGACATGACGCCCAGGCTGACGCCAGTGGGCAAGGCGTCTGCACCCGCCTGGAGCCGATCGTCTGGCGCGAACTCGAGCAGTCGGTAGACCTCGTCGGCCAGCAGGTGGACGCCGGCCTCGGCGCAGGCATCCGTCAGGGCTTGCCACTCGGCCCGGCTGGGCAGCATGCCGGTCGGGTTGTGCGGTGCGTTGACGACGATGAGGCGGGTCTCGGGCCGGATGGCCGCGCGGATGCGGTCGACGTCGAGGCTCCATCCGTCGGCCTCGTACAGCTCGTGCAGCGTGACGTCGGCGCCGACCGCCCGACCGACCTCGTAGAGGCTCTGGTAGCCGGGCCACGTCACGACGGCATGGTCGCCCGGCGCGAGCAGGACGTTGACGAGGCAGAAGATGGCCTCCTCCGCGCCCGTGAAAACGAGCACCTCGTCGGGCTCGATCGTCTCGTACAGCGCGGCGATCTCGCGCCTCAGGAGTGGGTGGCCCGTGGATTCGGTGTAGCCGAGGGCCAGGCCATCCCAAAGGGCCCGCGTCTCGTCGTCGGCCAGGGCCAGCAGCTCGGCCATCGGGTAGCCCTGGACGTCCGAAGCGCAGAGGAGATGCTCGACCGCGAACTCCCAACGGGCGAAGTAGCGCTCCAGGGCGAAGTCGTCGATGCG
>JBEVDC010000062.1:0-12849 GCA_040514195.1 Candidatus Limnocylindrales bacterium
TCGCCCCGCCAAGCCCCGGCGGCGCCACGCTCATCAGTCTGGATGCGCCGGTCACGTGCCCGCATTGCGGCTCCTCGCGCACGAGGCTCGAGAACGCCTTCGGCCCGACCCAGTGCCGGACCATCCGCTACTGCGCGAGCTGCCGTCAGCCGTTCGAGGCGTTCAAGCCGATCTGAATGCCGGACCGGGCTCAGGCGCGCCTGATCTCCAGCTCGACCTCGTCGCCCACCGTGGCACCCGCCGCGGCCAGCATCGCCTTGTTGACGCTCAAGGCGAGGACCCCGCCGCCCGCCGGCATGACGTTCGAGGCGAAGTCGACGCCGTTCATGGCGCCCATGACGCGCTGCTGCTTGAGTCCTCCGAGCTCGACGGCCACCTCCGGCGGAAGGTCGGCCACGGCAAGGCCGCCGGTCGCCTCGGGCTTCCAGCGGCGGATCGTGACGCGACAACGCTGAAGGTCGGACATCGTCATCCCTCCTTCGACTGGAGCCCTTGTCCGGTGCCCATGATGAGCCGCGCGGCCGCCCTCGGCTAGACTCCCTCCCGTGACCCGTCCGGACAGGGCGACGGTCGTCGGAACCCCCACCACGAGGGCTTCATGCGCCCCCTTCGAGTCCTCCTGGTCGGTGTCGGAACGGTCGGCGAGGCGATCGCGGTCGTGTCACGCGATCGCCCATGGATCGAGTCGATGGTCCTCGCGGACTACGACGTCGACCGCGCCCGGCGCGTCCAGGCTCGCATCGGCGGCGGCGAGTCGGGTGGCGAGGCGGCGGCTCGGTTTCCGGTCGAGGGCATCGATGCCCGCGATCAAGCGCAGGTCGTCGCCCTCGCTCGCGAGCACGCCGTGAACCTGGTCATGAATGCGGCCGACCCGCGGTTCATCCCGGCCATCTTCGGCGGCGCCTTCGAGGCAGGCGCGGACTACCTCGACATGGCCACCAGCCTCTCGGAGCCGCACCCGACCGACCCCTTCAGCCTGCCCGGTGTGCCGCTCGCTGACCACCAGTTCCCGAAGCACGATCAGTGGCACGAAGCCGGCCGCCTGGCCATCCTGGGCATGGGCATGGACCCTGGGCTGACTGACGTCTTCGCTCGCCACGCCGCGGACGACCTCTTCGATGAGATCGACGAGGTCCACGTCCGCGACGGTGGTGACCTCGAGATCCGCGGCTACCCGTTCGCGCCCGTCTTCAGCATCTGGACGACGATCGAGGAGTGCCTCAATCCACCCATCGTCTGGGAGAAGGGCCGCGGCCTGTACACCACGGAGCCGTTCTCGGCGCCCGAGGCGTTCGTCTTCCCCGAGGGCATCGGTCCGGTCGAGTGCGTCAACGTCGAGCACGAGGAGGTCATGCTCATCCCGCGCGTCATCGACTGCCGCAAGGTGACGTTCAAGTACGCCCTCGGGGCCGACTTCATCGCCATCCTCAAGACGCTGCATCGCCTCGGCCTCGACTCGACGGAGCCGATCGCGGTCAAGGGCGTCGAGGTCGCGCCGCGAGACGTGGTCGCGGCGCTGACGCCTGATCCGGCGACCGTCGGCGACCGGATGTTCGGGCGGGCCGTCGTCGGCACCTGGGTGCTCGGCCGGAAGGACGGGCAGGCGCGCGAGGTCTACCTCTACCAGAAGACCGTCGGCGAGGCGTGCTGGCGTGACCTGGGCCTCCAGGCCGTCGGCTGGCAGACCGGCTTCAACCCGGTCATCGCGATGGAGATGCTCTCGTCGGGTGCCTGGTCGGGGACCGGTGTCTTCGGTCCCGAGGCGTTCCCGGCCGACCCGTACCTGGCTGCCATGACCGCACACGGCATCCACTGGGCGCTCGAGGAACGCGAGCCAGGTGCCAGCCGTCCGACCTGACGCTCCCGACGTCGCAGCGCGGCCCCAGGTCCTGCTGGACGCGGTCGGTCGCAGGCAGGCGGAGGCCGTCATCCGCCTCATACGCGCGGTGCTCGACGGGAACGTCATCGGCGCCTATCTGCATGGCTCGGCGGTGCTCGGCGGCCTTCGCAAGGGAAGCGACCTGGACATCGTCGCCGTCGTACGTCGCCGAACGACCATCGCCGAGCGGCGGCGCCTCGTGGACGGCTTGCTACCCATCTCGGGCAAGCGGGCTCGGCCGCCGGCGCGACCAGTCGAGCTGATCATCGTCCGGCAGTCCGCCGTCCGGCCGTGGCGGTACCCGCCGCGCTCCGAGTTCCTGTACGGCGAGTGGCTCCGCGACGACTACGAACGCGGGTTCACGCCGCCGTCGGAACGCAGCCCCGACCTGGCGCCGGTCATCACGATGGTCCTGGCGGGCGACCATCCGCTCTTCGGTCCGCCGCCCGCCGAGCTCCTCGATCCCGTCCCGCCGGCGGACCTCCGCCGCGGCGTCGTCTCGGGCATCCCGGGCCTCATGGCCGAGCTGGACACGGACACGACCAACGTCCTGCTGACGCTTGCCCGGATCTGGGTGACGGTCGCGACGAGCGCGATCCTGTCCAAGGATGACGCCGCCGGCTGGGCGCTCAAGCGGCTGGCGGAACCGCATCGGCCGGTTTTCATCCGGGCACGCGCCATCTACCTGGGCGAGATAGAGGAGCACTGGGCGGACCTGGAGGCTCGCATCCACCCCGCCGCCGACGTCGTGGTCGGCGAGATCGCGCGCCTCGCCTAGGCCGGGTCGCGCCCGGATCCATCGGCTGCCAGCCCCAGCAGGGCGAGGTCCACCCAGGCGTCGAGGTGATCGGCCGCGAGTGGCAGGCCCGTCTCGCGGATGGCCTCGAAGAGCGGTGCCCCGATGACCTTCAGGGCGATGGGCATGATGAGCATCTGGAGGATCAGGGCGGGATGGACCGGCTGCAGCGCGCCGGCATCGATGCGTGCCTCGATCCACGGGAAGAGGAGCTGGCCGACCCGGCCGATGATCTCGGTGGCCAGGACCTGGGCGAGCATCGGATCGGTCCGGGCCCGGGCGAGCAGCCCGCGGATGAGCTCGCCGCGGACGGTCAGCTCACGCTCGTAGACCCGCGCCAGCCCGAGCAACCGGTCGCGATCCGACCGGCCCTCCGACGCCCCGAACTCGGCGGCGATGGCATCCAGTGGCGTCAGTCGCTGGGCGACCGCGATGAGCAGCGTGCGCCGGTCGCCGAAGTGGTGATAGAGGGCGCCGCGCGTGACGCCGGCCTCCTCCGCGATGGCGTCGAAGCTGTCGCTCGCATCCGGCCGGGACATGACTCGGATGGCCGCCTCGATGACCCGCAGCCGCGTCTCGGCGGCGGGCGCCTCTGGCAGCTCGTGGCCGCGATCAGCCAGGGCCGCCCGCAGCCCCGCGGATCCGCCGAAGTGATAGTGCACGGACTGTCGCGAGACGCCCGCCCGGGCGGCGACGCGACCGACAGCGAGGCCATCCTCGGCCAGCTCGGCGGCAGCCGCCTCGAGGATCCGCTCACGCGTCCCGGGGCCGACGCCCCGCCGTCCTTGACTTGACATTCGTACTAGTATGCATGACATGACAAGTCTCGTCGACGACGACAGGGATGGCGCGGCGCGCGCCGGTCGGGAAGGGACGCAGACGGCGGGAGCCGCCAGCGCGGGCGCCGATCTGGCGGTCGAGGCGATCGACCTCCGGAAGACGTTCGGCGCCATCCATGCCGTGGACGGCATCTCCCTGTCGCTGCCGGCGGGTCGCATCTACGGCTTGCTCGGCCCGAACGGCTCCGGCAAGACGACCCTCATCCGCCTGCTGACCGGACTCGCCAAGCCGACCTCCGGTCAGGCGCGTGTCCTCGGTACGGTGATGCCATCGCGGACCAACCTCGCTCGGATCGGCTACATGACCCAGGCCGACGGCATCTACAGCGAGCTGTCCGTCGTCGAGAACGTGCGCTTCTTTGCCACCCTCTACGGTGTCACCGATCGCGATGCCATGCTCGACGCGCTCCGGCTGGTCGAGCTCGACGACCGCACGGCGACGCTCGCCGGGGAGCTCTCGGGCGGGATGCGCCGCCGCCTCTCACTGGCCTGCGCCCTGGTCCACAAGCCGCCCATCGCCTTCCTCGACGAGCCGACCGTGGGCATCGATCCGGCCCTGCGCGTCCAGTTCTGGGCCCACTTCAGGGCCATCGCCAGCGCGGGCACGACGTTCGTCGTCTCGAGTCATGTCATGGACGAGGCGGACCGCTGCGACGAGCTGGTCTTCATGCGCGATGGCCGCGTGCTTGCGCGGGGGAGCGGGGCAGACCTGCGCGCCAGCGCCGGCACAGAGGATCTGGAGCAGGCCTTCCTCTGGTACGCCGAGGGTGGCACGAGGTCGGCAGGCGGAGTCACATGAGGCCGCGTCGGGCGTTCGCCGTCTGCCGCCGCCTGCTCGATGAGCTTCGCCGCGACCATCGCTCGCTGGGGCTGCTCTTCATCGCCCCCATCGTCATCACCGGGCTGCTGGCGTTCATCCTCCGGGAGCAAGAGGCGCCGGTCCCTCGCGTCGCTGTCGTGGCGGTCGACCAGCAGATCGGACCGGTGCTGGCGTCGGCCATCACCGCCGCCGCCAACGACGCCGGCCTCCACGTCGTTGACCTCGATGCTGGTGCCGACGAGAACGACGCGCGTCAGGCCATCCGCGACGAGCGACTCGATATCGCCGTCGTCATCCCCGACGGTTTCGGGGCGGAGCTGACGGGCGGCGGGGCGAGCCTGGTCGTCATCACCGCAGGTGTCAACTCGGCGCAGGAGGGCGGCTATGTCGCCGATCTTCGATCGGCGCTCAGCGGCGCGCTCGGTGCCCTGGCGCCGCCTGGCATCTCGATCCCCAGCCTGTCCATCGAGCACGAGACCGTCTACGGTGCGGCGGACGCAGACATCCTCGACCTCTTCGCGCCGGCTCTGGTCGCCTTCTTCTCGTACTTCTTCGTCTTCGTCCTGACCGGCGTCAGCTTCCTGCGCGAGCGGGTCGGCGGCACGCTGGAGCGGCTCCTGGCCACGCCGGTCACGCGGGGCGAGATCGTGACCGGCTACAGCCTCGGCTTCGGCGTCCTGGCCATCGTCCAGGTCGCGCTCCTCCTCGTCTGGCTGCTATCGCAGGTGACGGTGCCGGCCATCGGCCCCCTGCCCGAATTCACGGTCGGCCTCGGCGTGCCGACGGCCGGCAGTCCGGCGCTCGTCTACGGCATCACGCTGCTGGCCGCGCTCGGCGCCGTCAACCTGGGCGTCTTCCTCTCGACCTACGCCCGGACCGAACTGCAGATCATCCAGTTCATCCCGATCGTCATCGTGCCCCAGGCGCTGCTCAGCGGCGTGCTCTTCCCGGTCGCCGCGCTGCCGCCGATCCTGCAGCCGATCTCGCAGCTGATGCCGATGACCTATGCCATCGAAGGCCTGCGCGCGGTGATGATCAAGGGCGCCGATCTGAGCTCGAGCACGGTCCAGGTGGACCTCCTCTTCCTGGCCGGCGTGGCGATCCTCTTCGTCGTCCTCGCCGCTCGGACGATCCGGCGCGAGATCGCCTGACGATCGGGCTCAGACCCGTAGCCCGAACTCGCGCCTGAGGGCGGACCGCGCGGCCCAGACTCCGCACATGCCGTGGACCCCGCCGCCGGGCGGCGTCGACGATGAGCAGAGATAGAACCCGGGCGCCGGCGTCGTGTACGGGTCCAGCCTCGCGACGGGGCGCGTGAAGAGCTGCCGCCAGTCCTGGATGCCGCCGTTGATGTCGCCCCCGACGTAGTTCGCGTTGTCAGCCTCGAGCTCGACCGGCGTTCGGACAGCGCGCGCGAGGATCCGGTCACCGAAGCCGGGTGCGAAGCGCTCGACCTGGGCCTCGATGCGCTCGGTCATGTCGATCGTCGAGCCGTTCGGCACGTGGCAGTATGCCCAGCCGGTCTCCCGACCTTCCGAGGCGCGCGAGCGATCGAACCGAGTCGCCTGCACGAGCAGGACGAACGGTCGTTCCGGGTGCCGGCCATCGGCGACTTCGCGCTCGGCGGCCATGACCTCGCGGTACGTACCGCCGAGGTGGACGGTCCCGGCACGGCCGACCGCCTCGGAGCGCCACGGGATCGGGCCGTCCAGCGCCCAATCGAGCTTGAAGATGCCTGGCCCGTATCGAAAGCCCTCGAGGCGGTGGCGGTAGCGATCGGGGAGTCGATCGCCGGCGATCCGGGCCATGGCACGCGGCGACGTATCGAAGAGCGTCGCCCGCGCCGGCGGCAGCTCGTCGATGGACGTGACCGGGCGCCCCGTGAGGATCTCGCCGCCGAACGAGCGCAGGTGGCTCGCCATGGCGTCGGCCAGGACCTGCGTCCCGCCACGCACGACCGGCCAGCCGTAGGCGTGGGCGGAGATTGCCAGGACCAGCCCGAAGGCGGCGGTCGCGGGCTGCCCCAGCGGGACCATCGAGTGCGCACTCAGGCCGGTCAACAGCGCCGGCGCGAGGTCGTCGTCGAACCCGGCTGCCATGCCCTTCGCGGAGCGCAGCGCCGGGAACGCGAAGCGGGCCGCGGCCAGGGGATGGCGCGGGAATGGATCGAAGGGGCCGAGGACGAAGGGCATCAACTTGTCCGCATCGCGGACCAATGGTCCGATGAGCCGCCGATATCGGCGGGCATCCACACCAAGGCCCGTCGCGGTCCCGGAGACGGAGCGCTCGAGCATCGCGACCCGACCATCGTCGAACGGATGAGCCAGCGGCGCTTCAGGGTGGACGAGCTCGACGCCCAGGCCGGGCAGATCGAGGGACCGGAAGAACGGCGAGGCAAGGGACGTGCCCTGGATGGTCGAGCAGACGTCGTGGACGATCCCCGGCAGCGTCAAGTCGGCGCTGCGCATCCCCCCGCCGATCGTATCGGCGCCCTCGTAGACGACGACCGACCGTCCCGCCTGTGCCAGGGTGATGGCGGCCGCAAGCCCGTTCGGTCCAGAGCCTACGACGATGGCGTCAGGCGCGTCCCGGATCACGTGGCGTCGGGATGCCCGAACCAGATGCGTGGATGGGTCATGCGGTAGAGGCCGGAGCGGATGGCCGCGTTATGCCGGAGGTTGCCGGCGTGGTTCCACTGCCGCCGCCGGTCGACGCAGGTCTGCTCGGCCGTCGCCTGCGCGTCGACGCCGAAGCGTGCCGCGAGGTTGTGCAGCGTCGCCACCCAGAAGTCATTCTCCTGCTTGTGGCCGCCGAGGCTCATGCCGACCTCGTAGAGCGGGTCGTTGGCGCGCAGCAGGACCTCGATGCGCAGCGTGGTGACGCCTTCCTGGAGCATCGCCGAAAACGTGATCCAGGCCGCGAACGGGTGGCCCTCGGGGGTCATGAAGGTGAATGATTCGTCGTCAGCGTAGATGACCATGACGCCGGTCGATAGGGTCTGGCGTCCGGGCATGTCAAGGTTGAGGAGGGCGACCTCGCCCGGCGCCAGGCTCGTGACGGGGCCGTAGAACCGCGAGCCCTTCGGCCAGAAGGAGCCGAACTCCGCCTTCCAGGTCGCGATGACGGCCTCGGGCGTCACGTCCGCCCCTGCAAGACGGACCTCGTAGCGCTTCTGCCACAGCTGGCCGAAGCCCTGCACGGGGCCGACCAGCCTCCGCCCATCGACGTTGATGTTGATGGCGCTCGATGGCACGGCGCCTATGGCCAGTCGGTCCACCGGACGTGACCAGTTGCTGTCCGCTCGGTCTCCGCCTCTGCCTTCAGGCCCGGACGAATTCGCCGCGAGCTCGGGTCCGCTCGTCGTCGGAGGTCGTTCGGTGGTCTCGACCACGGTCGTCTCATCCATCTCGTGCACCCGTGCCTTCCTGCGTTGCGCGGTCAGGAGACCGTGGCGAGGACGTCCGCCTCGCTGGGATAGATGGCGATCGCCTCGTCGAGACGGGTCAGCGACAGGATCTCGCGATAGTGATCGCTCAGGCCACACGCGGTCAGCCGCTGGCCCTGTCGTTGGACGCGCACCAGGAGCGTCACGAGCAGGCCGATGCCACCGCTGTTCATGTAGTCGAGGCCGCTGAAGTCGAGCACGATCGTCCGGGCGCCCTCGGCGCTGGCCGCCATATAGGCCTCCATCAGCGGCGCCTCACTGGCTGATGTCACGTTGCCTTCGATGACAATGGCCGTGACGGTCGAGTTGAGCGGTCGGATGTCGATGTGCGTCGTGCCGGTGGTCATGCGATGCCTCCTACGGTGGCCGGGTCGTCGCGCTCGATGCGCATGAAGTCGGAGATGCGGGTGATCTCGAAGATCTCGATGTAGTGCGGGCTGAGGCCGCGGGCCAGAATCTGGATCCCGTCCCGCCGCCCAGCGGCGAGGATGCGGACCAGGACCGCGATGCCGGTGCTGTTGATGTAGGCGGCCCGCGAGAAGTCGAGCGTCAGTGCCGACATCCCGGCGCTGTGCGCCTCGTCGTAGGCGCGAGTCAGGTCGTCGTCCGCGGTCCCGTTCAGGTCGCCGGAGAGCGTGATCGTGGCCCGGCCGTCGACGACGACAGTCTCGGCGCTAAACGGCTGGGCTGGCATCGCCGGCTCCTTCCAGGTGGAGCGTCAGGATCACGGTCTGCGCGTTCCCGTCGGTCACCACCTCCATGGCATCGACCATGTGCTTGATGAGGAAGAGGCCCCAGCCGCGCGGCTTCTGCTCGCCGGCCAGTTTGGCCTCGATGCTCGGTTCCTCGGTCTCCCGGATCTCGCCACTCAGGCCTTGATCGGTGATCCGCACGATCAGATCCGCGGCCGATACGTTGACGTCGATCTCGACCGGGATGGCGGGGTCGTTCCGGCTGCCGTACTCGATGGCGTTCATGGTCGCCTCGCTGACCGCGGTCTTGAGCCGCTCGACACGCGCCTCCGGCAGCGCCAGCGGCGCGACGGCCTCGGCGACGCGGTCCATGGCCATGCGCTCGTTGCCCTGCTCGCCGGGGATGACGAGGTGGAGGAGGGTTTCGCCTGAGCTCGTGGCGTCGGCAGTTTCCGCGGCCTTGGCGTGGACATCGGTCGCGCCACCGATGGGTCGGGCCGTCACAGCCCCTCCGCGATCCCGCCTCAGGGCGACGATGGTGATGTCGTCCTCTTGCTCCCACCCGCCGCCCGTGAAGGCGTGCAGCTGGTCGAGGATGGCGTCGATGATCTCGCTGCCGGCGAGGTCGGCTTTCATCAGCTCGCGTAGGCGCGGGAAGCCGAACATGTCGCCATCAGGCCCGTGCGCCTCGATGATGCCGTCGCTATAGAGCACCACGCTCTGGTCGGCAGCCAAGGTCGCCTCGCGCGAGTCGTAGCGCATGTCGGCTAGCAGGCCGAGCGGCATGCCCGTCGCGCGCAGCTCGACGACCCCATCTGCCGTTCGAAGGTACGGGGCAAGGTGGCCAGCGTTGGCATAGGAGAACCGGCCGGTCGCCGGGTCAAGGACGCCGTAGAGGCAGGTCACGAACATGCGCTCCGGCATCTCAGGCAGCAGGATCTCGTTCGCTCGCTGGAGCACGGCAGATGGCTCCACGAGGCGCGGCGCCTCGCCGCGCAGGACGGACTGGGTGCGGGCCATGATCAGCGCGGCGGGCACGCCCTTGTCGGTCACGTCACCCACGACGACGCCGATGCGTCCGTCCGGCAGCGGGATGAAGTCGTAGAAGTCACCGCCCACCGCCCGGGCAGGGCCGTAGTAGGCGGCCACCTGCCAGCCGTCCAACTGAGGCAGCTCGCGCGGCAGGAACTGCTGCTGGATGAGGGTGGCGACCCGCATCTCCTGTTCGAGCCGCTCGCGCGCCTGGATCTCGATGGCCTGCTCGCGCACGAGCTGGGCGACACGGATGGCCGGTGCAGCCTGGGCGGCCAGGGTGGACAGCAGTTTGCGATCGTCGGTCGAGTAGTCCTGGTCAGAGAGCCGCGGCCCGAGGTACAGGGCGCCGATGAGTTCGCCCTGCGTGACCAGCGGGACGATGACCCGGACGCCGGACGCGCGTAGCTCCGCGAGTGCGGCAGACTCGAGCGCCACCCGTTCCACGTCAACGACCCCCGGCGCGCCCTGGAGGTAGGCGAAGAGCGGGTCGGAGGGTTGGATCTCGATGGCTGGTCCGGTCGCGACGGTGGGCAACGTCGGCTTGGCTGGCGCGACCGCTGCCTGCGGCGTCGGGTCGGAGCGGCTGCGCCCGACCGTTCTTCGGAGCGACTCGATGAATGTCATGACCGTGTTCTACGCCTCCATCGTCCAGAAACCGTTACGGAACGTACGCATGAGCCGACTTCGTCACGAATCGGCAAGGCCAGCCCACTGACCTGACCATCAGGTGTGCGCACGTTCAACCCTGCCCGCTCATCGGGCGCAGCCAGACCGAGGCGCTATCGGGGCGCACGGCGTCGTCGGCGGTCGTGACCAAAGCTATCCGGAGCCGATCGAGGTCGACCTCGTCACGAAGTCGCACGGCGAAGGCGTCGGCGACTCGCTGGCCGTCGTACCGGGTGCGGTCGAAGCGGCGATCGACCACGCGCTGGATGCGGCCGCGGAGCGGCTGGAAGAGGGCAGCCACGACGAGGGTCGAGGCCGCCACGGCGACGGTGTTGCCGCCCGTGAACTGGGCCAGGATCGCCTGCAACCCAAGGACGCCGCCGACGAAGACGGCCGCCAGGGTGACGGTCACGATGCCGTAGCCGACCGTCCGGCTGATGATGCGGTCGATCTCGTAGAGTCGGTAGCGCAGGACCGCGATGGCGGCGGCCACGGGCAGCGCTGCGAACCCGAGGATGACCGCATACCAGAGCTCGCTGATCTGCGACACGATCGCCGCACTGAGGGCGGCCAGGAGGAACCCGACCGCGAACAAGAGCCATTTGAGCTGCTGGCGCTCGATCCCGCTCGACCTGCGGAATCGGATGGCCAACGAGAGCAGCGCCAGGCTGGCAAAGACCGCCAGGTTCGGCAGATCGGCCAGCGTCGCCGAGAGCTCGCCGAGCGGACCGCCGACGGCGATCGGGTTCGTCACCAGCCCGTCATACCCGGACGGTCCACTCGGCTGGATGGCCAGAGCCACGATCTGTGCGCCGAGCGCGACGGCCGCGCTCCAGGCCACGATCCGCCATCGAGGCCCGACGAGATGCCCGTCAGGGAAGAGCAGCGGGATCCAGACGACCATGATGGCGAGTGAAAGCGAGGTCGACCAGGCAGAGACCCAGTCGACCAGGGCATACCCGGGCAGATCCGCACCAAGGAAGACGCTCCGGCCGACGTACTCGCTGGCGAAGACGCTGACGATGAATCCGGCGCCTGCGACGAGGAACAGCCAACCGATCGGGTTGCGCGGGCGAAGGATCGCCAGGACCGCGCCGACGGACGGCAGCGACACGAAGACACACGACACGGCCAACACGGTGGCGACATCCGGTCGGTTCGGGAGCTGGTCGTGGCCGGGCAACACGAGCGAGACCAGGATGTGGCCGATCATCGCCAACGAGGCCGCCAGGAGCGCGCCGGCGATCCAGGTCGATGGTCGACGCCAGGCGCCGGTCTGCGCGATGGTCGCGGAGACCAGCTGATCCTCGCGCCCGGGCGGCGGCGTCATTCGCCGGCTCCTTCTCGGTAGATCCAAAGCCCGAGGGTCGCCGGTGCCACGGCCCGTCGGACGACGGCGTCGAGGTCGGCCTCGAGGTCCTCGAGATCGACCTGATCGCGAAGGCGTGCCGCGAAGGCGGCTGCCGTTCGCTCGCCGTCGAAGCGAGCCCGGTCGAAGCGCCGGTCGACGAGCGACTTGACTCGCGTCCTGACGGGCTGGAAGAGGGCGGCCACGACGAGGGTCGAGGCCGCCACCGCGATCGTGTTGCCGCCCGTGATCGGCTCCAGCACGGCCTGCAGGCCGAGCACGCCGGCCACGAAGACGAACGCCAGGCTCGCCGTCACCACGGTGTAGCTGAGCGTCCGACTGATGATCCGGTCGATGTCGTACAACCGATATCGCAGGATGGCGATGCCGATGGCCAGGGGCACCGTCGGGTAGGCCACGATGGCCGGGATCCAGGCCATGCGGGCCGCGTCGCCGAAGATCGCAAGCGTGCCGAGCCCGAAGGCGACCGCCCCGATGCAGAGGACCACCGAGGAGGCGAGCCACCGGAGCTGGAGTCGCTCGATGCCCGTCGAACGTCGAAAGCGGACGACCAATGCGGCCACCGCGACGACCAGGAGTCCGAGGTTGAACACGAGGGCCACCAGGCCGACGTCCGGCAGGAGCGACCAGAGCGGCAGCCCCGGCTGGATGGCGAGCGGGTTGAGGATGACCACGTTCGTGACGCCGGCGTCGACGTTGTACGTGAACGTGGGCGCCACCGCCGTCGCGGCCACGAGCATGGATCCGATGGTCAGGCAGGCGACCGTTGGCCACCGCCGTCGGTTGGTCGGCAGGTGGCCGGACGGGAAGAGCACCGCCAGCCCCACGAACGCAAGATAGGAAACGAGTCCCACCCAGCTGCTGGTCCATGCGAACAGGAACTCGCCGATCGTGGCCGTGCCAGCCTGCAGGGCCTGGACGTCCGTGCCCGGCCGAGCGGTCGTACCGATGAAGCAGAACGCGATCAACAGCAGAAGCCAGCCGATCGGGTTCGATGTGCGCCTGATCACCAGCAGTACGCCCACAGAGGCGTAACCCAGATAGAACAGCAGGCTGATCGGATCGGTGGCCGCGAGGATGGTCCCGCCGATCAGGACGCCGGCCAGCGCGACGCGCCCGACCCGGTCCAACGGGCGCTCGTTCGGGATCGTCATCGGCCGGCCTCGCCGGAGCGCAGCCAGACCGCAGCGCTGACCGGGCGGACGACATCATCCGCGGTGGCGACCAGTGCCGTCCGAAGGCGATCGAGGTCGACCTCATCGCGTAGTTGTCGGGCGAAGGCATCGACGACCTTCTGTCCATCGTAGC
>JBEVDC010000097.1:0-2987 GCA_040514195.1 Candidatus Limnocylindrales bacterium
CCTTCAAGAAGGGCGGCAAGGTCGGCATCTTCGGTGGCGCGGGCGTGGGCAAGACGGTCATCATCCAGGAGCTCATCCGCAATGTCGCCCAGGAGCACGCCGGTTATTCCGTCTTCGCCGGCGTCGGCGAGCGGTCTCGCGAGGGCAACGACCTGATCCACGAGATGACCGAATCGGGCGTCATCGAGAAGACGGCGTTCGTCTTCGGCCAGATGAACGAGCCGCCCGGCGCCCGCCAGCGCGTCGGCCTGACGGCCCTGACCATGGCCGAGTACTTCCGTGACGAGGAGGGCCGCGACATCCTCCTCTTCATCGACAACATCTTCCGCTTCACGCAGGCCGGGTCTGAAGTCTCCGCGCTCCTCGGCCGGATGCCGTCCGCGGTCGGCTACCAGCCCAACCTGGCGACGGAGATGGCTGCCCTCCAGGAGCGCATCACCTCGACCAAGAAGGGCTCCATCACCTCGCTCCAGGCCGTCTTCGTGCCCGCCGACGACTACACCGACCCGGCCCCGGCGACGACCTTCGCCCATCTCGACTCCACCATCCGACTCGAACGCAACATCGCCGAGCTGGGCATCTACCCGGCGGTCGACCCGTTGACCTCGACCTCACGGGTCCTCGACCCGCTGGTCGTGGGCCAGGAGCACTACGACATCGCCCGTGAGACCCAGCGCGTCCTGCAGCGCTACCGCGACCTGCAGGACATCATCGCCATCCTGGGCATCGACGAGCTGTCGGAGGACGACAAGCTGACCGTCGGCCGGGCCCGGCGCCTGCAGCGCTTCATGAGCCAGCCGTTCTTCGTGGCCGAGGTCTTCACCGGCCGGTCCGGCAAGTACGTCTCGATCAAGGACACGGTCGCCTCGTTCAAGGAGATCCTCGACGGCACGGCCGACGACCTGCCGGAGCAGGCATTCTTCCTGGCCGGGACGATCGAGGACGTCCGCGAGAACGCGGCGAAGCTGAGCGCATGACGATGACCGGCTACACGATCGAGGGGTCACGGCGATGACGCTCCGGCTCGAGATCGTGACGCCCGAACGCCTCGTCTTCGAGGATGACGTCGACGCCGTCGTCTGCCCGGGTGTGGAGGGCGAGCTGGGCGTCCTGCCACACCACGCGCCGCTGCTCACGACCCTCGGCTACGGCGAGCTGCGCATCCGCAAAGCAGGACAAGTGGACTACTTCGCCATCGCCGGTGGCTTCCTGCAGGTCCGACCGGACAAGGTCGTGGTCATGGCCGAGACAGCCGACATGGCCTCCGAGATCGACCTCCAGCGTGCGCTCGCCGCCCGGGCCGAAGCCGAGAAGGCGCTCGAGGGCGGCTTCGAGGAGCCCGCCGACCTGGCCTTGGCTCGCGCCCAGCTCCAGGTCGCGCTCATGCGCATCCGCGTCGCGGAGCGCCGCCACCGCGAGGGCGCGCGGCGCCGCGGCTGATCATGGCCGACTCAGGAGCGCGGCGGCCGATCGTGGCCGAGACGCGAAACCGACGCTGATCGTGGCCGACGCCAGACCGTTCCACTGGGAGTACGACCCGGCCCCCGTCCCCCGCGAGGTGTTCCGCGTCGAGGGGGGTCGCCCGCTGAGCGGCCGCATCGCGGTCAGCGGCTCGAAGAACGCGGCCCTCAAGCTGATGGCCGCCGCGACCCTGACCGGCGAGCGCTGCCGGCTGACCAACGTGCCGGACATCGAGGACGTGCGCGTCATGGCCGAGACGCTGCGCGATCTGGGCGTCGTCGTCGAGCGGCCAGAGCCGAACGTCTACGAGATCGCGTCCGGCGATGTGGACTGGCTCTTCGTGCCCCTCGAGGCGGCCGCCAAGATGCGTGCCAGCTTCATCCTCCTCGGCCCCCTGCTCTCGCGCTTCGGGCGGGTCATCATCAGCAACCCCGGCGGCGACCGGATCGGTCGGCGGCCCGTCAACCTGCACGTCGAGGCCATGCGCGCGCTGGGCGCCAGCATCGAGTATCGCAACGGCTACTACTTCGCCAGCGCGCCGGGTCGCCTGCGCGGCGGCGACGTGACCTTTCCGACGGTCAGCGTGATGGGCACGGAGAACGCCATCCTGGCCGCCACCCTGGCCGCCGGCACGACGCGCATCCGACCGGCGGCACAGGAGCCCGAGGTCGACGACCTGATCGCCTTCCTGCGCCTGATGGGCGCCGAGATCGAGCGCCCGAGCCCGGACACCGTGGTGGTCAACGGCCAGCGCCGACTGCGCGGCGCCGAGCACCGCGTCCTGCCCGACCGCATCGAGGCCGGCACCTTCGTCACGGCGGCGGCGGTGACCGGCGGCCGTCTGACGCTCGAAGGCGCGCCCTCGGATCACCTCGGCGCCTTCCTCGAGGTCCTCAGCACCATCGGCGTCTCTGTCACCCGGAGCGATGAGACGATCGAGGTCGAAGGTGCCCCCATCGGCAGCGGCGCCTACCGTGCGATGGACATCACGACCGCCCCGTATCCGGGTCTGGCCACCGACCTGCAGCCGCCGACCGTCGTCCTGCTCAGCCAGGCCACGGGCACGAGCCACGTCCACGAGGCCATCTTCGAGGATCGCCTGGAGTGGCTGGCTGAGCTGGCTCGCATGGGCGCGACGGTAGAGCTCTCCGACAGCCACCACGCGGTCCTGACGGGGCCAGGCCGCCTCCGTGCCGCGGATGTCGAGATCGGCGACCTGCGCGCCGGCGCCTCGCTCATCCTGGCCGCCCTGGCCGCCGAGGGCACCTCCACCATCCACGGCGCCCATCACGTTCGGCGGGGGTATGAGAACATCGAGCGCAAGTTCCAAGAGCTCGGCGCGCAGGTGAAGCGTCTGCCCGAGCCCGGGACCACCGAAGGGACGGTCCACTCCACCTCATGAAGATCGGTATCGACCTCGGCACGGCCAACGTGCTCGTCTACGTCAAAGGCCGTGGCGTGGTCATCCAGGAGCCTTCGGTGGTAGCGGTCAGCGACGACAACCACATCGTGGCCGTGGGCGAAGA
>JBEVDC010000100.1:0-3589 GCA_040514195.1 Candidatus Limnocylindrales bacterium
CGAGGCCAGGTTGCAGGCCGTGTCGTTGAGGAACATGTATTCGGAGCACGGGTTGGACGCATAGATGCGGTCCGAGTTGGCGCTCGTGTGCCAGTCGTTGATGATCGTGTCGTACTGGATACCCGGGTCACCGCACAGGTGGGCGGCCTCGGCCATGGCCCGGAAGATCTCGCGGGCCCGAAGCGTCTCGACGGTCGTGCCGTCGAGCACGGCGTGGGTCGACCAGAGGGCGTCGGTCTCGACAGCGTGCATGAAGTCGTCGGCCACGCGCACCGAGTGGTTCGCATTCTGGAAGAAGACCGAGCCGTACGCCTCGCCAGTGAACGACGGGTCGTAACCGGCCTCGATGAGCGCCCAGGCCTTGCGCTCCTCTGAGGCCTTGGAGGTGATGAATTCCATGATGTCGGGATGGCCGGCGTCGAGGATGACCATCTTGGCTGCCCGGCGCGTCTTGCCGCCCGACTTGACGACTCCGGCGAAGGCGTCGAAGCCCTTCATGAAGCTGACCGGGCCGCTGGCGATCCCGCCGCCTGACATCTTCTCCTTCGAGCCGCGGATGGTGCTCAGGTTGACGCCGGCCCCAGAGCCGTACTTGAAGAGCATGGCCTCGGTCTTGGCCAGATCCATGATCGAGGACATGGTGTCCTCGACCGAGTTGATGAAGCAGGCCGAGCATTGCGGCCTGGCTTCCACCCCCACGTTGAACCAGACCGGGCTGTTGAAGGCCATCTTCTGATGGACGAGCAGATGGGTCAGCTCCGCCTTGAAGGCGGCCAGATCCTCCGCCGTGCGGAAGTAGCGCTGCGTCTGGGCCCAGGCGGTGATGGTGTTGACGACGCGGTCGATGAGCTGCTTGACCGAGCGCTCGCGGCCGGCCGTGCCGATGTGGCCGCGGAAATACTTGCTGACCACGACGTTGGTGGCCAGCTGGCTCCAGAAGGCCGGGACCTCGATGTCGTGCTGCTCGAAGACCATCTGTCCCGACTCGTTCTTGATCTCCGCGGAGCGAAGCTCCCAGGTGATCTCGTCGTAGGGGTGGACGCCCGGTCGCGTCCAGCGGCGCTCGAAGGTCAGGCCACGGACCCCCTTGCCGTTGAAGCTGGCGGGATCCTTGGCGGACCGCGTCCGCTCGGTCTGGATGGCTGTGGCAGCTCGGGCCATCGTCCTCGTACCTCCTCGCGCCCGGCGCGTCTTTTGCCGCCTGGCGTCTCGTCCCGCGTAGCTGCGAGACCTCCCTCGGTTTCCTCCGCATCGTCGATCCCGGCGCCCCGTTCGCCTTATCGAGTAGGGCGGCGAAGGGAGGCGAGAGGAGGGGTCGGCAGGTACGGTCCGTAGACCACTGAATCTAGGGTCTGGTCGACCTCATGTCAAGCCAAAAAACACAAGATGTGGTGGCCTTCGACGATTTCGCACCACAAGATGTGGTGGTCGCATGGCGCGCACCTGATGTCGTGCTCGGGCCCCTGCGCGCACCGAGCGGAGGCATCGGTGGACCATATGTGGACGGCCCGTGGATGCCGCGTGGACGGGCTGTGGATGACCGGCTCGAGGCCCCGAGCGGATGCGTTTCCGCGCCGGGACAAGAACAGGTGTTCGGACCTGTGGGGCTCCGAAGCGAGGGTTTCGGCCTCGGCCTGCCGGTCTACCGTCGCGATGCGCGTGCCCGCCGTCGCGACGTCGGTGTAGGCTCTCGGTCGTGGGCGGATACGCCCCGCGATGGTGGACGCGAAGGACACGAGGGCATATGCGCTGCCCGAATTGCCAGAGCGAGGTGCTGCCGGGGCAGAAGTTCTGCCCCGAGTGTGGCGCGCGACTCGACGCCGGCTGCTCGAACTGCGGTGCCTCGCTGCCGACGGGCGCCAAGTTTTGCGCTGAGTGTGGCGTCGCCACGGGCGGCGCCGAGCCCTCGACCGCCGGCACCACGCGGATGGAGGACGCAGGGCTGTCTCGCGAGCCGATCGCCGAGCGACGCCTGGTGTCGGTCCTCTTCGCCGACCTTGTCGGCTTTACCACGGCCTCCGAGGCTCGAGACGCCGAGGATACGCGGGAGCTGCTGACCCGCTACTTCGAACTCGCGAGGGAACGCATCGAACGCTACGGCGGTACGGTCGAGAAGTTCATCGGCGATGCGGTGATGGCGGTCTGGGGCGCGCCGATCGCCCACGAGGACGACGCCGAGCGGGCCGTCCGCGCTGCACTCGACCTGGTCGCCGACGTGGCTCGCCTGGGGACCGCCGAGGCGCCCATCCAGGCCCGCGCCGCGGTGATGACCGGCGAGGCGGCGGTGACCGTCGGGGCGGAGGGCCAGGGCATGGTCGCTGGCGACCTCGTCAACACCGCCAGCCGCCTCCAGGCGGAGGCCGAGCCGGGCACGGTCCTCGTCGGCGATGCGACCCAGCGGGCGGCCTCTGCAGCCATCGCCTTCGCACCGCAGGGGGACCAGGACGTCCGCGGCCGAAGCGTGCCCGTGGGCGCCTGGCGTGCCCTGCGGGTGGTCGCCCAGCGCGGGGGGATCGGCCGGACCGAGGGCCTCGAGGCGCCCTTCGTGGGCCGCGACGACGAGCTGGCGCTCGTCAAGGACCTCTACCACGCCACGACCCGCGAGAAGCGCGCTCGGATCATCTCCGTCACCGGCCAGGCCGGCATCGGCAAGAGCCGCCTCGCCTGGGAGTTCCTGAAGTATCTCGACGGTCTGGCGGAGACCCTCTACTGGCACCAGGGCCGGTCGCCCGCCTTCGGCGATGGGGTCTCGTTCTGGGCGTTGGGCGAGATGGTCCGGGGTCGGGCGCGCATCCTTGAGGACGAGGCCGCCGACTCGACCACGGACAAGCTGCGGGCGATGCTCACTGAGTTCGTTCCGGACGCTGAGGAGCGGGGTCGGCTCGAGCCAGCGCTGCGCTCGTTGCTCGGGCTGGATGATCTGGCGCTCGAGCGAGGCGAGCTGTTCGTGTCGTGGCGCACCCTCTTCGAGCGGGTCGCAGAAAGCGGGTCGGCCGCGGTCCTCGTCTTCGAGGACCTCCAATGGGCGGACGCGGGCCTGGTGGACTTCATCGAGGACCTCGCTTCACGGTCGCGATCACATCCCATCCTGGTCGTCACGCTGGCGCGTCCGGAGTTCCTGGAGCGTCGGCCGACATGGGGGGCTGGTCAGCGCAACTTCACGAGCATCCACCTCGAGCCCCTAAGCAACCCGGCCATGGTGGCGCTCCTCGAGGGCCTCGTGCCCGGTTTGTCGGAGGCCGCCCGGCGGACCATCCTGGCACGAGCCGAGGGGGTACCGCTCTACGCCGTCGAGACCGTGCGCATGCTCGTCGCCGATGGCAGCCTGGAGCGTGACGGCGACCGCTACCGGGTGACCCGTCCTCTCGATCGCCTGTCTGTGCCCGACACGCTCCATGCGCTGGTGGCGGCTCGGCTCGACGTCCTCGACGTCGCCGACCGGTCGCTGCTCCAGGACGCATCGGTCCTCGGCCAGAGCTTCGCCGTGCCAGCCCTGGTAGCCGTCATGGGCGATGACGAAGCAGCGCTTCGCGTGCGGCTCGATGCCCTCGTCGAGCGCGAGTGGCTGGTCGTCGATCAGGACCCCAAG